>CALWYO010000047.1 GCA_944385785.1 uncultured Oscillospiraceae bacterium
AGTGTGGCAAAGGCCCTGGGACAGGGTTCCGGAACGCCTTCGCTTCAGGCCCATGTGGTTAAGACCCTGGATAAGAGCAAGGCGGGCGTCGCCACAAGTACGATCATGATCGGCCAGAATGTCGGAAACGCCGTAGCCCCAATAGCCGGCAGCTTTTTCGTGGGACCCTTTGGATATGAGGGCATGTTCTGCGGTTTCGGCGTGATACTTCTGGTTGCCGGAATGGCTATTCTTTTCCTCCAGAGCAGGGTGGAAAAGAAATGGAAGAACGAGGATCAGGCATGAGCTGCCGTCACGTTTAATAGAAAAAGCATGATTGGGCGTTAAACTGCCCAGTCATGCTTTTTTTCTCCCCGCGAGGGGAGCGACGACACGCTGCCTTTTCTTTTATGCGGACACCAAGCTGTTCTTATCTTTTAAATCCCCTGTAATCCAGGTCCTCATAAGGCGTATCCTCCACGCCAAGGCTGTTGAGCTTGTAAACCATATTATTCAGAACCGGTTTCCAAAGGCTCTGGAACCACTTGGTTTTGCCAAACCACCTTACAAGAGTGGGGCTTACGGCGTAATATGTACGGATGAATGCCCTGCCGTACCATGTGGGGGCCAGCGTGTAGTCGCGGAAACGGCGGAGAGTCCACACCTGGGGGCAGTTATAGGAACCGTAAACGGCTGTGGCAATGTAGCACCCTCCGGTATTTACTACAGGCGGCGTGTAGTTGGGTTCAGACTCCTTGACTTTTGCGGCGTATGCGTCAATAGTGTTTTTTGCCGACTGCCTGCTGGCAGTGTTCATATATGCCGCCGTTCCCGCGTGTTTGGCTATACCGAGTTTCCAGGCTTCAGCGGCCAACTTTTTGGCGGTCTCCTGTTCCCCAAAAAATTTGGTGAGCATATCCCCTAAATAGTAGCAGGTGTTGTAACAGGCAACAGCCCTGTTTATATATTCCTGTGTGTACCTGCTCTTTATCTGGGCGCTTATGCCGTTATAGTGGTTGTATGCGGCATTGTGAAGCATATTGACTATGTAGATTACCCTGTTGTACACTTCTGTGTAATCATTTTTCAGCTGCTCTTCGTCGGTGACACTTTCCTTCATGAGCTGGAAGACAGAGTCAATACAGTTGTTTACAGATATTGCGGCGGACTGGATATTTGCTATTTTGCAGTTCATGGCCGTATAGTATACTGCATAAAAAGCGGCCTCCCAGCTGGATGGGTCCTCCTCCAAAATCCTGTTATAGTATGTTTCCGCCATATCGTTATTGTTGTCGTCTCTGGCGCGCCTGGCCAGCTGATACAAGTTGGAGAGTTTGCCGGAGCTGTCCACTTTTACTGTGCCAGCAACTTCAACGGTCCCCTCCACCATCATCTTTTTAGCTTCCTCAACGGTGTATTTTGTGCCGCAGTCCTGGCAGACATACAGACCGTCCTGCTTTATAAGGTCATGGCCGCCGCACATCTCACATACTAAAGCTTTCATGTCATCCCACTGACCGGAGTTGTACCGGTCAACCTTTCTAAAGACTTTATGTATTATAACTATATATTACCGTAAAGTAAGTGTCGACATATGCAAGTTGCATAGTGTTGAAGCAGAAGATATTGCGCTTAAAATAGTAGTTTGTTATAATGTATTAAAAAACAGAGGTGCCAGATGGAAAGACGGGATAAGATAAACTATTACCTGGACATAGCCGACACCGTGGCTGAGCGTTCCACGTGCCTTCGGCGTATGTACGGCGCGATAATAGTGCGGGACGATGAGATTATATCAACGGGCTACAACGGAGCTCCCAGAGGCAGGAAGAACTGTGTTGATTTGAACTTCTGCAAGAGGGAAAACCTGAATATACCCTCGGGTGAGCGGTACGAACTGTGCCGAAGCGTACATGCGGAAGCAAATGCGATCATATCTGCAGCCAGAAGGGATTGTATTGGCGCCACTATGTATTTGGCAGGCAGGGACGCAAAGACCAAGGAGATATTAACTGATACCACCTCCTGCTCCATGTGCCGCCGCCAGATAATAAATGCCGGAATAAAGACTGTTGTCTGCCGGACCGGTGAGGATACTTATGAGGTTGTCCCAGTACGGGACTGGATATTTAACGACGATTCAATATAAAGAGTAAAAAGCGCCACTTTGGCGCTTTTTACTCTTATTTAACTATGCAAAAAGGATCAAAAACCACTGAAAGCGGCACGGCCATGAGATCAAGGCGCGTGGGCCCAGACGGTCCGCATGTAAAACTTCATGGGCCGTGAACACACTATAATGAAAGAAATGGCCCATGAAGTTTTACATACCTAAAAGATACGTGCTATCCAGGAGATAAGTCCACAGAGCGTAAGTCCGAAAACTGTCGGAAGAAGTATTGAGATTATGGTCCATTTGAGACTACCGGTCTCTTTTTTTATTGTTATAACAGTGGTGGAACAGGGCCAGTGCATAAGCGTAAATATAAGTACGCATATTGCGGTGGTCCACGTCCAACCGTGAGATAATAGAAGTTCCTTTAGCGCCGCAGTGCTCTCAGCGCCTACAAGAGTAGAGCCGGAAGTATAGGCCATTATCATGATGGGTATAACCGTCTCACTTGCGGGCAGGCCGAGAATGAAAGCGCCGAGTATAACACCATCCATCCCAAAGAAGCGGCCCAGAGGGTCAAGGGCTGAAGTGCATATTGACAGCAGGGTACGGCCGTCTACCGCCAAATTGGCCATTATCCAGATTAGCAGTCCTGCGGGGGCGGCTACGGCCGCGGCGCGGCCAAGCACGAATACTGTCCTGTCAAGGAATGAACGCATGAGTATTTCACCGATTTTTGGCCTTCTAAAGGGAGGCAGCTCAAGAGTCATGGATGAGGACTCGCCTCGGAGCAGCGTGCGGCTTAAAAATGCGGAGGCGGCAAGCGTCGCCGCTATGCTGAAGACAAGAAAACCGGTTAATATGAGGGCCGAGGAGATATCGCCGCATAGACCGCCTCCGGCTATGAGAAACATGGAGATCATTGCAGTGAGTATGGGAAAACGTCCATTGCAGGGTACAAAACAGTTTGTTACGATGGCAATTATTCGCTCTCGTGGCGAGCCGATTATTCTACAGCCGACTACGCCCGCAGCGTTGCAGCCAAACCCCATACACATGGTGAGTGCCTGTTTACCGCAGGCTCCAGCACGTCTGAATCCCTCGTCGAGGTTGAAAGCGACTCTGGGCAGATACCCCAGATCCTCAAGCAGCGTAAACAGCGGAAAGAAGATTGCCATAGGAGGAAGCATAACCGCCGTGACCCAGGAGAGAACTCTCCATATTCCATCGATTGCCGCACCGATAAGCCAATGGGGAGCCTTTAAGTAAGTAAGTCCGGATTCCAGCCACATGCCTGCTGCGTCAAAGGCCAGCTGCAGATAGCCTGAAAAGAAGTTGGCGCCCTCCATGGTTATGAAAAAAATAACCGCCAGCAGTAAGAGCATCACAGGGACGCCTGTGAGAGGTCTCGTGAGAAAGCGATCCAGTTTTAATTGGCGCGTATCTCTGGAGCTCTCCTTTTTAACAACAGCTTTGTCGTTTATTTGAGATGCTGCCGAATATATTGAAGATACTACATGGCGTCTTAAGGACAGCAGGTCATAACCATTGCTCTTTAAAATGTTAAGGGCTGACTCTAATGTGGCGGACACAGACGGTTGCTCCTCCAAAGTCAGCCCTAAAAAATCGTTTATTGACGATATAAGGCTATCCGAGCCTTCCAGAAGACGGATCGCTGTCCATCTTGCCGAAAGTCTGCCTGAGAGTACTTCCATCAATGCCGGCGTCAGCACTGACAACGCATCTTCTACTGGGTCGGAATATATAACGGAGGGAGGACGGGGAGGCGAAGGAGAATGAAGCGAGCTGGCGATGGCTGCCTTCAATTCCGGCAATCCTTTTTTCCGTCTTGCAGCTAAAGCGACGACAGGCACTTTGAGCTCTGATGACAGGACCTCAAGATCCAGATGTACGCCCCGGCTTGGCGCCTCGTCAATCATATTTACGGCAACCAGCACATTATCTGAGGCCTCCAGTATTTGGAGCACAAGATCGAGATTCCGTTCAAGACAGCAGGCGTCGCAGACTATAACGGTCAAATCTGCTCCGCCAAAACATATGTAATCTCTGGCTGATTTCTCATCATCTGACAGGGTAAGCAGAGAATATGCGCCCGGTATATCCACAAGAGTATAAATCTGTTCCCTGTAACGGAACTGTCCCCAGGCTGGCTCCACAGTTTTACCGGACCAGTTTCCCGTATGCTGCCTGAGGCCTGTAAGACCATTAAAAATAGTACTTTTGCCTACGTTGGGATTCCCTGCGAGAGCTATGGTGTAATGGGCGTTTTGCTCTTTGGACACAGCCGAAGCGGCGGAAGAAACTCCTGCGCTCATGCCCTGTCCCCCTTGCCGGTACAGGGATACACAAATATCAGGTCTGAGTCGCTGCGCCGAAGGGCCAGCACGGAGCCTCTTACGCTATATGCGACAGGACTTCCGGCGGCCGCTGCAAACAGAGGGCGGACGATGGCCCCAGAAGTGAACCCCAGATCCATGAGATGGCGGGCATTATCGGAAGCTCCTGTTACCTGACAGACTGTGACAGGGTTGCCTATTGGTATATCTGAGAGCTTTACTTGAAGATCCATACTTATCTCTTCCTTTCAAAAACGGTATACGCCGCTATGACAGAATATGCGGCCTTGAAATTAAAGGTGAAGAATGTATTTAGTTGAATGTATGGTCACTTGTATATAAAGCAGTGATAGAGAGATCAGGTCTATATATTGAGAAACTGCGATGCCGGTTTACATTCGGAGAAAAAAGATATATAATCTGCCCTGAAGAATATCCAAACTGAGAAACCGGGGGCATTTACCATGATGACGATAACATACGAGTACGGCGGCGGACTTTATGTTAACTTAACAAACAGGTGCGACTGCCGATGCGTTTTTTGCCTGAGGCATAACGGAAATAAGGGCAGTATTTATGCTGATGATCTGTGGCTGGAACGGGAGCCTACAAGAGAGGAAGCTCTGGCTGATCTCCTGTCGAGAGATCTTAAAAACTATCCCGAGATAGTTTTCTGCGGTTTCGGAGAGCCTTCTTACAGGATGGACGATATATTATGGCTCTCTGATAAGATGCGGGAGAGTATTCCAGAACTGCCGCCGATAAGAATTAACACAAACGGGCACGCCAATCTGATACTGGGACGAGACGTGACTCCGGAACTTGCAGGGAGGATCGACGCTCTTTCCATTTCTCTTAACGGCTCTACTTCGGAGAAATATATGGCGGCGACATGCCCCGAAGACGGGGAAAAGGCCTGGGAAGCCATGCTTGATTTCACCAGACGCGCTGCCAAGTATGTGCCGCGGGTAATGATGACTGTTGTGGATAACGGTTTGCCTGAGGAGGAAATAGAGGCGTGTAGAAGTCTGGCCCAGTCTCTTGGAGCGACGCTCCGCGTCCGCCAGTATATAAGTGAGTGATTAACGTGCAGCCTGGAATAATGGAAATAGATGTGCACGGCATGACACAGCGGCAGGCCAAGATATTCATTGAGAGCCGCTTGCGTAGGTGCGGGAGGGATGTCTACCGCGTCCGAGTGATCCACGGCTACAGGGGAGGCACCCAGCTTCGGGATATGGTAAGGTGCGAGATCGCCAAAAATCCAAAGGTGCTTCGTGTGGAAGTGGGATTGAATCCCGGAGAGACTGACCTTGTGTTAAGGGAACTCTATTGACGGCTTATGCTAAAGGAAGGTGCGTTAATGGGAGATACAATAAACGGCAGGCCCAGGTATTTGGCCTGTGAGCGCAAATGGGTGTATGCCCTGCTTATAATGGCGGCCGGTATGATGGGTGCATATACCCATAACCTGCGGGGCGGCGTGTTCTGTAACGCCCAAACCGGCAACATTGTTTTGATGTCAATAGCGCTGGGAAACGGCCAGTGGCGTCATGCCGTGTATTTCTTCATACCGGTGACAGCGTACATAATGGGAGCTGTCGTCTCGGAGATAATGCCGCATCCTGCAAGACGTCTTGGTTTTCTCAGATGGGACACATATCTTGTGGGTTTTGAGATGGTTGTGCTCTTTGCAATGGGGTTCATACCGCTTTCAGCTCCGCACCAGATAGTGCAGGTGACCTTCAACTTTATAGCTTCAATGCAGTACAACACCTTCAGACAGGCTGAGGGAATACCCATGGCCACCACATTCTGTACCAACCATGTGCGCCAGATCGGCCTGGCCTTTACGAAGGCGGTGCGTGAAAAGGACAGGGGAGCGTTTAAGAAATTACTTACGCATGTGGTTATGATACTCTTTTTTATCGCCGGCGGGGCGTCCCTGACATTCCTGTGCAGGTACTTTGCCGAGAAGACTATTTGGCTGGCAGTTATTCCTATGGGTGTGGTTTTCGTAAGACTTGTGTGTGCCGACATTTTTCAGGAGCACGGTGACCTGGACAGAAAGCCCGCGGGACACTGAGCCGGTTTTACAATTTGTTCACCCTTCCAATTGCCGGTGAGAGATATAATACGTTTGTATAATAAGAAAGGGTCCGGCAACGGACCCTAATTTAAAATTTGACTTTGTGGGAAATTAATACAGCAAATGAGAGGAGTGGGAGATATGTCTGAGAAGATTCTTATTATTGAAGATGATGTAAATATAGCGGAACTGCTGCGGTTGTATCTTGAGAAAGAGGGATTTCAGGTATTTATTGCCAATGATGGAGGAAAGGGCATATCTGAGTTTGAACAGGTAAAGCCAGATCTGGTCCTTCTGGATATAATGCTGCCTGTTATGGATGGATGGAGCGTCTGCAGGGAGATACGCTCAACTTCCAAGACTCCAATAATTATGCTGACTGCCAAGGGTGAGACTTTTGACAAGGTTTCCGGCTTGGAGATGGGAGCTGACGACTATATAGTCAAGCCCTTTGATGCCAAAGAAGTCGTAGCCAGGATTCATGCCGTCATGCGTCGTTATTCTGGCGAATCCGGACAGGAACAGAAGAGGAAACTTGTTTTTGACAAATTGGTTATAGATATGGAGTCCTTTGAGCTGATAGTTGACGGAAAGCGGATAGATATACCCCCTAAAGAGATGGAGCTTTTATACCACTTGGCGTCATCTCCAAACAGAGTATATACGAGAAACCAGCTTTTAGATGAGGTATGGGGGTTTGACTACTTTGGCGATTCGCGTACGGTTGACGTCCATATAAAACGGCTTAGAGAAAAGCTGGAAAATGTCAGTGACAAATGGTCTCTTAAGACAGTCTGGGGAGTAGGGTATAAATTTGAACTCAAAGACGACAGGGAGAGCTGAGACGCAATTTCACAGTGAAAGGCGGCGATGAATATGAAGCAACGGATGCAGAGCCTGAATTTTAAAAATTTCATGACCATCGCCCTGCTGTTATGCCTGAGCTTTATGATTTTGGGAACTACGTTTGTTGTCTTAAGCTATAGATTTATGATGCAGGAGAAAACGGAGACAATGCACACCAACGCTGAAGAGGCGGGGAGAATGGTGTCTGCGTATTCTCAGGAGTGGAGCGTCGGCGGATTGGAGGCAAAGGCAGTGCTGCTTTGGCTTTCAGAAACCACAGGCTTCCACATAATAGTGACAGATGAAGAGGGATATGTTGTCAACTGCTCTGACGCGGTTTTTAACTGCCCGCATATCGGACAGAAAGTGCCGTCGCGGGTTATAACCATTATAAATCGGCGCAACGAGTGGACAGGCACAAGCACACTCGGCGGAGTATATGGCGACAGAGACAGATATGTGGTTGGTATAATGCTGCCTGGAAATTATCAGGGTGGCAGTGAAAGCGGATATATCTTTCTTTCCGGTGAAGCTGGAAAGATGGCGGAGGTATGGCGGCAACTGGCTGGAATTTTTATATCTGCCACAGCTGTAGTAATTTTGATAACATTTGTGTTGGGATATATAATGAGCAGAAAGCAGACTAAACCAATTAAAGAGATGGCAGATGCCGTGAACAGGTTTGGACGCGGTGATTTCTCAGCGAGAGTTAAGATATCTCATAGGGACGACGAGATTGAAGAGCTGGCGGAAGCGTTTAACGCGATGGCGGATTCTCTGGAGCGCTCGGAAAAGTCCCGACGCGACCTTATAGCAAATGTATCACATGAGTTAAAAACGCCCATGACTACAATAACCGGCTTTACAGACGGACTTTTGGACGGAACTATTCCCAAGGAAAAGCAGCGGGATTACCTGATGGTGATATCATCTGAGACAAAGCGCCTTTCCAGGCTTGTCCGCAGTATGCTGGATATGTCGCAGCTTCAGAATATTGACCCGAAAGAGCTTGACCGTAAGAGTTTTGATATACTTGAAGTCATATGTCAGACTTTATTGAGTCTGGAGCAGAAGATAAATAATCGGAATCTGGATGTGGACGCGCAGCTCCCTGAGGAACCGATACAGGTGGTCGGAGACAGGGATGCTATAACGCAGGTCGTATATAACCTTATAGATAACGCTGCGAAATTTGCAACTGAAGGTACCGCTATTGTGGTGAGCCTCTGGAAAGAGGAGGGGCGTGCGTTTGTGTCGGTAGAAAACAAAGGCGAGACCATATCCAAAGAAGAACTGCCCCTTATCTTTGACAGGTTCCATAAAACGGACAGATCTCGCAGCATGGACCGAGAGGGAGTCGGACTGGGATTGTATATTGCTAAGACTATATTGGATAGCCATGGAGATGATATCTATGTTACGAGTCGTGATGGAGTTACGACCTTTGTATTCAATTTGAAGTTAGCTGGAGACAAAGGTACATTCACAAAAAATTAATCAAATTCATAAAAAATAAATAGAATATTCACACAAAAGTGAGATAAGTGTTGTAGAATAATAATCGAAGCGATTCCTCCATGATCCGCCCGGAGTATTCCCCAATATATGCCCGAGCGGATAGCTTCGGCGGAAACCTCCCTTTTCCGCCATCAGCGAAAGCTGATAAATTCCCCCTCATTTTTTGGCAGGAGCTCCCCGTCTTTTTAGACGGGGAGTTCCGTGTTTTTGGGGCAAACTGAGATATCCCCAGCAGGAATAATTCCTGCTGGGGATATCTGTATATTAACTTAATCAACATCAGCTCTCCCAGGATTCGACAGGAAGACCGGTTAGATATCTTCTGACCATATCCAGGGCGTGGTTAGCGGCAGCTGTGCGTACGCGGTTACGGTCGAGACCTAAATGCAGTTGTCTGCAATATACGTTTCCTTCAACTGCCAACGCGCAGTACACAAGGCCCAGCTCCTTGTCGGTATTGTCCGAGGCGGGACCGGCTATACCGGTGAGGCCGACCGCCATATCAGAGTGGAACCTGTCCCTGGCGCCTCTGGCCATTGCCTCGGCTACTTGTCGGCAAACTGCGCCATAATTTTCGATGAGTTTCGGGTCAACGCCGAGAATATCCGTTTTTGCGGAGTTTGCGTAAGTAACGGCGGAGCCAAGAAATGCTTTTGAGGAACCGGGGATATCAGTGATCCTTTTTGCTATGAGTCCGCCGGTACAGCTTTCGGCAGTTGCAAAGGTGAGACCTCTCTCTGTAAGCAGGGAAAGCACTGTGTTTTCGAGAGTGTCAGTGTCGATACCGTATATACAGGTGCCTATGACAGAGCGGACCTGCTCAATAACAGGGGCCATCAGGTCTTCACACTCCTGCGCGCTCTTGCCTTTGGCTGTTACCCTGAGACGAACCTCTCCCTCTTTTGCATAGGGAGCCAGAGTGGGATTTGAGAGCTTCAGCATAAGCGGACGGAGCTTATCCTCCACAAGGGATTCACCCATACCGAAAATGTGTATGTTGTGTGAGAGAATTTCCTCATCAGAAAGATTTCTTAAATACGGCATCGCACAATTTTCAAACATTGAAATGCACTCTCTGGGAGGACCAGGCAGCATCAGCACGTGGACGCCGTCTGCCTCAAAGGCGCATCCGGGAGCAGTACCACAGGCGTTATGAAATGGGACGCATCCTTCTGGAAGAAGCGCCTGCTGGTAGTTATTATCAGTCATTGCGTGGCTGTGCAGCCTCTGTGAGAAGTAAGTGCGGATTTCCTCTGCCTCTTTTTCGTCGAATATGAGTTTTTTTCCAAAAGATTCTGCAAGAGTTTGCTTTGTAAGGTCATCATAAGTGGGGCCAAGTCCTCCTGTAGTTATGATGATATCCGCTCTGGAACGCGCGATCTTTACCGCGTCCTTCAACCTCTCCGGATTGTCGCCCACAACTGTGTGAAAATATACGTTTATACCTATCTCAGACAACATCTGGGATATGTCTCTGGCGTCAGTGTTTGCGATGTTTCCGAGAAGCAGTTCAGTGCCGACAGATATTATTTCAGCAGTACGGGTCATGTTTTATCAGTCCTTTCCGTAATTTGCCTGTACGTCAAGTTTTATTTCCGGTTTTGTCCCTGAGGAAGTATTTATCAAGTTCAGATTTCATATTTTCGGGCATCCCTCTGTCGATGGGCATGACAATTGAGTTGGCTATTCGTCCGATATAAGACGACGCAAACTCCTCAAGAGCGCCCATCTGTTCTGGGCACAGAGGATATATAAGGTCGTGACGCGTGTGTATCTCAGCAGTAGTGGTGCCTCTGGATATTCCCACAGCCGGTATACCTGCGTCTGCAAAGGGAGCCGAGTCGCTGGAGTGAACACGCAGGGATATATCTGCGGGAAAGCCCAATTCCCGGGATATCTGCTCCGTCATGTTTAGCAGAGCCTCGCTTCCGGTAACAGTGAGCCTGTTAGGGCCTAATACAGTGCCGTTCATGTCAAAATTAAAGCAAAAAACAATATCGTCTACATCTTCGGGGTTATCTTTTATATACGCCTTACTGCCCAGAAGACCCTGCTCTTCTGAGCCGCACCAGATGAACCGGAGGGTTCTGGCGGGCGGATTATTTATGAAGCGCCTGTAGAGGGCCATAAGCGCCGCCGCGCCGGTGGCGTTGTCCCAGGAACCGGTTCCCACAAGAACACTGTCATAATGGGCGGTAAGAACTATGGAACCGGAGCGTCCGGATGTGCCGCGTATAGTGGCCAGAAGATTGCGGGAGGTGTGCTCCCCCTCCCACTGGCGGAGTTCCAGATGTATGGTTTCCGCCTTAAGGCGGACTATTTCTGTGGCGTCAGATGCCCTTATCATGAAACCTGGAATCTTTCCCAAAGCCAGAAAATCAGGGCGCAGGGAACGCGGAAGTATATCCGCCGTATCGGGAGTATCGTAGTATTTGCCGGATATAGTCAGAAAGGCGCCGGCGTGCTTTTCACACAGAAGTTTATAGGCGTCATAGGTAAGCTGATTTATCAGTACGGCAAAGCCTGTAAGATCGTCAATATCTGCTAAATCGTCGCCGGTGCACCTGTCGGCATACAGGAACTTGAAATCAGCGCCGCCTTCAGGCAGTTGCCCGGATAATCCGTAGGGCAGAACGTCCAGACGGCGTTTGAAAGGTTCGGTTATCTCCGCTGAATAGGACTTGAGCTCATAAGCCGGTATGGAAAACTCCATGTACCGGCCGGCGCCTCCCGCCCGCTCTATTTCGGACATCAGTATATCGCCGGCGCGCCTCTCTCCTTCCGTTCCTCCAAATCTCAGAAAGCTGAGGTTTTCTACCAGACTATACTGGTATTTTCCGTCTGACATATTTAACACCTCCAAAACTGTGTACAAAAAAATACGGCTACTTGGAAATTAAAACTCTCTCTATGCCGTCTAATGCTTCTTCAACAAGAGCAGAGATTTCCAGAGGTTCTTCAGCCCTCTGCACGTCCGCAAGTTTAGGCTTTGTCCTGGGGTGACGTGGAGTGAAGACTGTGCAGCAATCTTCATATGGAAGTACAGAGGTGTCAAATGTACCGATTTTGCGGGCCTTTTCGACTATTTCTGATTTATCCATACACACCAGTGGCCGCAGCACAGGCAGAGAGACGCACTCCTGGGTTACCGCCATAGCCTCCATGGTCTGACTGGCGACCTGGCCAAGACTTTCACCGGTGACTATGGCGCCGCAGCCGTTGGCAAGGGCGATCTTTTCTGCAATCCGCGTCATGAACCGACGCATTATTATAGTGAAATATTCTTCAGGACATTTGTCGCGTATCTCCTCCTGAATGTGCGTAAAAGGCACTATTTCCAGCTGCATCCTGCCGCACCAGGGAGAGAGCTGCTTTGCCAGGGTGATGACCTTCTCCTTAGCCAACTCAGAAGTGTAGGGAAAGGAGAAGAAGTGTACAGGTATAATGTGTATGCCGCGCTTCGCCATCATCCATGTGGAGACGGGGCTGTCTATACCGCCTGAGAGCAGCGATACCGCGCTGCCGTTGGAGCCCACCGGCATTCCGCCGGCGCCCTCTGAGGGGACAGAGTGCACATAGGCGGCGTAGTCGCGCACTTCCAGATGCACCGTAAGGTCAGGGGAGTGTACGTCAACGGCTACATGTGGATATGCGTCGGCTAAAAGACCTCCCACATATTGGGATAGCTGAATGCTGGTCATTGGAAAAGATTTATCAGACCGCTTTGTCTCGACTTTAAAAGACCTGGCATTTTTAAATTCCTCAGATAAGTACTCCCTGGCTGTATTAAAGATGGCGTCTGGATCTTTGGCGCAGGCGGCGGCGCGGCTGACAGACACTGCGCCGAACACTGTTTTCGAGGCCTCGAAAGCGCCGTCCATATCGCAGTCTGGAGCTGACGGTTCCACATAGACGGTCGACTGCACGGCATATACTTTAAACTTGCCAAAGGGAGCCAGCCTGCGGCGCAGATTAGACACCAGCTTGTCTTCAAAAATGCGGCGATTTAGTCCTTTCAGGACAATTTCACCCTGTTTTAAAAGTATTATATCTTCCAAATCATAACCTCCGGAGAGTAATGTGTTAATTATACGTTCAAGGTATCACAGGTAGATTATACTTCATATCAGGGATATTTTCAATGAGCCCATTTAAAACGAAATACTTAAATTCACCACAGTGCAAAATTGTGAAAATGTTGAAAATATATGTGTAATATGTTAAAATATATGCTATAAGTAACGAAAAAAGTGGCAATTTTAGTGCTGTTAGAGCAATGTGCGGGCGGGATGGCACAGAGAATAACGCCTTTTAAGCCCAGCCGGATATTCTCTGCAGGTAATGGGAAAGGAGCTTTGATGTTTGCATTTGTTGGCACTTTTGACATGAGAGGGACAGAACCAAAGGGATTGGGCGCATACGAAATTGGAGATAATGGGAAGACCAGACTTTTGAAGGAGTACTGTCAGGACCTGGTGGTGGGATTTCAGTGCTGGGACAGGGCAAAAAATGTCTTATATTTTACCCATGAAAACCAAAACCTTCCTGGAAAAACAGGAGGCGGGGGAATGATCATAGCGATGAAGCTATGCCCCAAGACGGGAGAGCTTGTGGAGATGGGACGTATGGAGACCTGCTCTACGAATCCATCTTACCTGGCTCTGGATAAGTCCGGCAGATATCTTGTCGCCGTACATCATTCCACAGACAATGTTGTGACTCGCCTGGTATCGGAGGGAGAGAAAGTCAGAGCGGAGGTGATATATGACGATTGCCTGTTGGAACTTATTAGCCTAAACGAGGATGGGGTACCGGAAGGGATTTGCTGGACAGAAACTATACAGGGATATGACGGCGATGGCAGACATCATTTTCCCCACCTTCACTCTGTTGTGGCGGATCCGTCGGGAGATAACTACATCATCAGCGATAAAGGGTTAGACAGAATATACGTCTACGGCATTAACAGGGAAAAAGGACGTATGTTTCTGCGCGGCAAAGTTGACGGGAAGACAGGATCGGCGCCGCGCTACGGTGTGTTCCACCCCACTTTACCAATTTTTTATGGTAATTGTGAGGAGGACCCGACGATTTACGCATATAAGTTTGATGTGAATTCCGGCTCTCTCACGCTTCTGGAGACATGTCCGCTGCTCCTTGAAAATGCCGACGGCATAAAGCCTATGCCCAGCGATATCACTGTAAACGGTGAGGGGACAAGAATTTATGCTTCTGTCAGAGACTCAAATGTGATTGCTGTGATTGCACTGGACAGGCGTGGAAATATGGAATTAACAGAGAATGTGAACTGTTGTGGTGATGATCCGAGAAGCGTGCTTTTATCGCCGGATGGAAACACTCTGTTTGTCACTAACAGAGGGACGGGCAGTGTGGAATCCTTTGAGGTACACCCTGATGGGAGCCTTTGTCATACGGGGAGAATTCTCAGACGTAATCACGCGGGCAATATAAGCGTATTTAAAGAGTGAAGCCGTATTAGAGAATGTTTGAACACTGAAGGGGAGTCGGACTTTTGCCGGCTTCCCTGAGGCTGTCGAAAAACTTCTCCGTAGGAAAGCCTCGCAGAGTTCCTGCGGCCGCAGCCGCGGGAATAAAATGAAAATCCGTCATTTCTGGGGACATGTGCCTCTGAAATGACACTTCTTATGGCGGACGGGACGACAATTTTACAAAAAATCGAGGCCTGGACGCCATGAAGCCTTTTATTGAAAAAGGCCTCGAGGCCTTTTTCGATAAGCTGAGGGAAGTCGGACTTTTGCCGGCTTCCCTTTAAGAGTATATGGACGGAAGATGGTGTGACGTGCAATTTAGTATCTGGAACGCTGTCTGCAAAAGAAGAAAACGAAGCCGGCCGTTTTTACATATCAGTATTGAGCGTATGGACAAGGCCTGCTAAAATAAGTGCAGATATGTTTTAGAGGTGACCGGGTATGACAGATCAGCTGAGAGAACTTAATAAAGCCCAGATGGAGGCTGTGACTTCAACTGAGGGTTATGTGAGAGTGATAGCCGGCGCAGGTTCTGGAAAGACCAGGGCGCTTACGCAGAGATTTGCATATCTGGTAAATGAGCTGGGGATACTTCCTGGAAATATATTGTGCGTCACATTTACAAATAAATCTGCCAATGAGATGCGGGAGAGGATACGCCGCCTTACAGGGGACAGAGATACGGGATACATAAATACTTTCCATGGTTTTTGCGTATCGGTACTGCAGGAGGACAGCTCTGCGGTATCGTACCCAAAGAGCTTTCTGGTGCTTGATAATTCAGATATTGACGCCATGCTGCAAATTATATATGAGGAGCGTGGATTCACACTTCGGGATATGACTTTCTCCGCGGCCAGGGATATGATAGAAATACAAAAACTTTTTAAAAAGCCTGAGTATTACCTGGATATGATAACTATGCCTCTGGATACGCTGCGTATTAAGTATGAAAGTGCCGAATCAGTCCAGGACGCAATATTTTATGGATATCTTTATCAGGAGAAAAAGTGCTTTGGGCTGGACTATAACGACCTTATTAAATTTTCTCTCTATATATTTAAGGAAAATGAAAGCATAAAGCTGAAGTGGCAGCAAAGGCTGGAGTATATTATGATAGATGAGTTTCAGGACATAGACATGCTCCAGTATCAGCTTATGAAGGTCCTGTGCGGATGGCATAAGAATCTGTTTATAGTCGGAGATCCTGACCAGACCATATACACTTGGCGCGGGGCCGATGAGAAGTATCTCCTTGATTTTGAAAAGGAGTTTCCAGGTACAAAGACTATAATGATGATGGAAAATTACAGGTCCACTCCTCAAATACTCTCAGTAGCAAACTCGCTTATAAGCAAGAACAGAAACAGGATTGAGAAGGATCTGCTGCCTGTGCTGGACAGCGGGACAAAAGTCTTATGCCATTTGGCTCAGACGCAGCGGGGAGAGGGAGAGTGGATAGGCGGTGAGATCTTAAAGCTCAGCCAGTCCGGTGTGGAATACAGGGATATCACCATATTGTATAGGGCCCATTATGTGTCGAGACAGATAGAGGAATCTCTGCAAAGGGCGAAGATACCGTATACTATATACAGCGGAGTACAGTTTTTCGACAGAGCTGAGATAAAAGACGCCATATCTTATCTGCGGATGGTGGCATACAGGGATGACCTGTCGTTTATGAGAATCGCAAATAAGCCGAAAAGAAATATCGGGCAGAGAAGGATGGCCTTTTTGCGCCAGTGGGCGGACAGCCACGAGTGTACGCTATTCACAGCCTTAAAAGAAAATATTGAAGAGCCAATTATCAAAGGTACCGGCGCTGCAAAATTTATATCCCTGGTGGAGAGCTATGATATGTCCTGGAGGGACAGGCCGGTATCCGAGCTGCTGTCTGACGTATTGAACGAGAGCGGATATGAGCGAATGCTTCGCACTGAGGGCAGTCAGGAGCGGCTGGACAACCTTGCAGAGCTGAAGCAGTCAATTTACGAGTATGAGGTATCCTGTGGAGAAGAGGGGACATTGGAGCACTACCTCTCGCATGTGGCTATGTTTACTAACGCCGATGCGGGAGAGCCGGGGGATAAAGTGAAGCTGATGACAGTCCACGCCTCCAAGGGCCTGGAATTCCCTTACGTATTCCTGTGCGGTATGAACGAAGGGGTATTTCCCTCCAGGAGAGTCAGAACAATAAAGGCGATGGAGGAGGAGCGACGTCTGGCGTTTGTGGCTGTGACTCGCGCGGAAAAGGGACTTTACCTGACTGGTGCAGACGGGCGGGGAACAGACGGCACATACCGTTTCCCATCGCGATTTCTGCTGGATATCGGAGAAGAGCACATGGAGTTTACCGAACCGCTACAGGAGACGCTCATAAGAGCCGCCAGAGAGTATATAGAATCATCTGATAAAATGCTGGCATCAGACGGCGAACCGGAGTTTAAACCAGGCGACAGAGTTCTGCATTTTATGTTTGGGGAAGGCACGGTGCTTTCGGTGATGCCGCAGGATGCCGCGCTGACAGTGAAGTTTGATAAAATAGCAACTCCAAGGCATATTTCATTTCGCGTAAAGCTCAAAAGACTGGGATAATGACCGCTTTTATCCACAAATTAGTAGACTTCCTGAAATTTATGTGTTATACTTGCCAAAGATTACAGTTGGTTATCAGTGATAACTTATAGAAAGGGATACTTTGCTGAGGGAAATGGGCAGCGCATCTAGAAATCTTAGGGAAGAATTGGTCCAAGCCGGTATCAGGGAGATAAATAAAAACGGCATCCATGGATTCTCCGTCAGACGTGTTGCCAGCGCCTGCGGCGTGTCTTGTGCGACGCCCTACAAATATTTTAAAGACAGAAGGGAATTTGTTGCAGGGATTATCGAGTATATAAATGGGCAGTGGATATTGAGACTCAATTCGATATTGAGCCAGAACAGCACTAATACCAGGAAACAGCTTTTGGCGATAAGTATGGAGTATATAAAGTTTCTGGTTGAGAACCCCCATTTTCGCTCTATACTTATGTTAAAAGATGAGGCTTTTGACGCCAGATACGCTGGCATACGCGGCCCGCTGAGCCGGACGACTCAGGAACTTGTAGATAAGTATTGCAGGCAGGTGAATATGCCCGAGCGGACAAAGAAACTTAAACTGTACATCGTGCGCTCTCTTATATATGGGGCGGCCCTCATGTTTGACAATGATGAGATTGAGTACAACGAGGAGAACCTGGCATTGGTGTCCTACGCCATAGACAGGGAATTTGAGCTGGATTAGGTCCCAGATGGGGATTAGACTATACCGGCATAACCGGACGAAAGGAGCTTTGCCATGGGCGACTACGCGATATTTACTGATTCGTCATGTGATCTGCCTGCATCCATAGCGGAGGAACTGGGACTACATGTGCTGCCACTGGTGGTGAATTTGAACGGCAGGGAGTATAAGAATTACCTGGATCAGCGTGAGCTCAGCTTCAGCAGTTTTTATAGCCAGCTGCGCGGAGGAGCGAGCGCGTCTACTTCAGCGCCTAATGTTGAGGCGTTTGTGGAGGAAATGGAGCCAGTGCTGCAGGCGGGAGAGGATATTCTAAGCATATGTTTTGCATCGGCTCTTTCCAGCACCTACCAGAATGCATGCATGGCAGCCTCTGAGCTGGCGAATAAATATCCTGATAGGAAAATATACTGCATAGATTCAAAGTGCGCTTCACTGGGACAGGGACTCCTTGTCTATTTGGCGGCAAACAGGAAGAGAGAGGGGCTTACAATTGATGAGCTTCGGGAGTATGTGGAAAAAACACTGCCGACTATTTGTCACTGGTTTACGGTGGACGATCTGTTTTTCCTGAAGCGCGGAGGCCGAATTTCAGCTGCTACGGCGGCTGTCGGGTCTGTACTGCACATAAAACCTGTTCTGCATGTAGATGACGCAGGCCGGCTCATAAGCATGTTCAAGACAAGAGGCAGAAAGGCGTCAATAAAAGCCATGTATGAAAAGGCTGCCACCACTTCCAGGGACATAGCCGGTCAGACAGTTTTTATAAGCCACGGCGACTGCCTGGAGGATGCGAAATACTTGGAGTCGATGATCAGGGAGAACCTGCATCCTGTTGATGTGATAATAAACCATGTGGGGCCTGTCATTGGAACGCATTCGGGGCCTGGCACTCTGGCGCTGTTTTTTACCGGCCCAGTTAGATAAAATCAGTTTAAAGCGGCATTGCCGTTTGTACCCGTCTATTGATGGGACAACAAATATAAAAACATTTTTGTTTGGAGGAAAAACCATGGTATTCGAAGCAATTGCAGAAATTATAGCAGAGCGTAACGATTGTGACGTAAGCGAGATCAAAGAAGACAGCACATTCCAGGAGCTTGGAATCGATTCTCTTGACACTGTAGAGATGATTATGGAGCTTGAGGATAAACTGGGCAAAGAGATCGAACTTGACCAGAAAGTAGAGACTGTCGGTGACCTTGTAAAATTTATCGAGGAAAAATACGATCTATAAGGTAGAGACTATGATAAGAACACCGATTTGCGACCTCCTTGAAATAGAATATCCCGTATTTCAAGGAGGTATGGCGTGGATTGCCGACGCCAAACTTGCCGCCGCAGTATCTAACGGAGGCGGACTGGGCATTATAGCTGCCGGCAACGCCCCTGGAGATTTTGTCCGGGAGCAGGTGCAGGAAATTAAAAAACTCACCGGCAAACCCTTTGGGGTAAATGTGATGCTGCTTAGCCCATATGCTGACGAGGTTGCCCAGGTGATAATAGACGAAGGAGTTCCGATTGTCACAACCGGTGCGGGAAATCCGGGAAAATATATGGAGTCATGGCTTTCTGCCGGCGTGAAAGTGATACCTGTAGTGCCGTCTGTAGCCATGACAAAACTGGTTACGCGCCTTGGCGCCTCAGCAGTAATAGCCGAGGGCGGAGAAAGCGGAGGCCATGTGGGAGATCTCACAACTATGGCCCTTGTCCCGCAGGTTTGCGATAATACTGACCTGCCGGTTATTGCCGCCGGCGGTATAGCCGATGGCAGGGGAGTTGCGGCAGCGTTTATGCTGGGTGCATGCGGCGTCCAGATGGGGACCCGTTTCCTTGTTGCCCAGGAGTGTTCGGTTCACCAGAATTACAAGGACAAGATACTAAAGGCCAACGACATTGCGACAATGGTTACCGGAAAACGCTCAGGACATCCGGTTAGAAGTCTTAAGACTCCTTTTACAAGGGAGTATTTTAAACTTGAATATTCCCAGGCCACCGATGAAGAGCTTGACAAATTCGGGACAGGCGCTCTTAGAAAGGCAGTCGTAGACGGAAACCAGAAAGAGGGATGCTTCCTGGCCGGCCAGATAGCAGGTATGGTCACACGAGAGCAGCCTGCGGCGGATATAGTTCGCGAAGTTATAGAGGAGGCCGAGCCTATTCTGAGAGGTGCAATGAAATGGGTAAGGTAGCCATAGTTTTTTCAGGTCAGGGAGCTCAATATCCAGGTATGGGCAAGGAGCTCTACGACGCCGTGCCGGAGTCGCGGCAGATATTTGAGACACTGGAGGCCATAAGACCGGGGACTATTGAGCAGTGTTTTAATGGCAGCCAGGAAGAACTCATGAGGACAGAAAACACACAGCCGTGTATGTTCGCCATGGAAATGGCGTCGGCGGCGGCAGTCACCGCCCGCGGCGTTAAGGTGTCAGCGGTAGCGGGGTTCTCCCTGGGAGAGATCTCTGCGCTTACCTATTCGGGAGCCGTCACCCTGGAGGACGGCTTTAAAATTGTTGTCAAAAGAGGACAACTTATGCAGGAGGAGTCGGAAAAAGCTGACTGCTCTATGGCTGCGGTGGTAAAACTGACGGACCAGCAGGTTGAAGAAATCTGCGGAAAGTACAAAAATGTGTATCCTGTTAATTATAACTGCCCTGGTCAGGTGACTGTTTCAGGCCTTTCTGAAGAGTTGGCTGAGTTTTCAAAAGAAGTCAAGTCGGTGGGGGGCAGGGCGCTTCCGCTGAAAGTAAAAGGGGCGTTTCATTCGCCGTTTATGGCTGCGGCCGCCGAGAAGTTTAAGGGAGTACTTGACAATTTCCAGATTAATACTCCAAGTATAACCCTGTATTCAAATTACACTGGCCTTCCCTATGAGGGCGATTATGTACAACTGCTCTCAAGGCAGATAGAGAGTCCAGTGCGCTGGCAAAAAATAGTAGAGCATATGGTATCATGCGGAATAGATACTTTTATAGAAGCTGGTCCAGGCAAGACTCTGTGCGGACTTATTTCTAAAACTGCGCCTGAGGTGCATGCGTACAGAGGCGAGGATCTGAAGTCCATATCCGAAGCACTGGAGGGAATAAAAGCATGCTGACAGGTAAAACCGCCCTGATCACTGGCGGATCCAGAGGCATCGGGAAGGCAATTGCCTTGAAATTTGCCTCCCAGGGTTCCCAGATAGCAATAGTGTACGCGGGAAACGAATCCGCCGCTTCACAGACCGTCGCTGAGTGCGAAAAATTTGGTGTCAGAGCCAATGCCTATAAGTGCGATGTATCAGATTTTAGCGCGGTTAAGGAGACAGTGGCGCAGGTGAAGGCCGATATGGGCAGGATAGACATTCTGGTGAATTCTGCTGGGATAACCAGAGATAAGCTGATTGCCATGATGAGCGAGACGGACTTTGACAGCGTTGTCTCCGTTAATCTTAAAGGCACATTTAATATGATAAAGCACTGCTCCCCCATATTTATCAGGCAGCGGGGCGGCAGAATAATAAATATCAGCTCAGTTTCCGGAATTATGGGCAATGCCGGTCAGACGAATTATTCTGCGTCAAAGGCTGGGATAATTGGTCTGACTAAGGCTACGGCCAGGGAATTGGCGCCCAGGGGGATAACGTGTAATGCCATTGCCCCTGGCTTTATAAAGACGGACATGACCGAAGAGCTTGGCGACAATCAGGAAATACTGGCTGCAATCCCGTTAAAGAGAATGGGTCAGCCTGAGGAAGTTGCGGAGCTGGCCGCGTTTCTCGCGGGAGACGGAGCCTCATATATAACAGGCGAGGTAGTCCGTATAGACGGCGGTATGGCCATGTGAGGAAGGAGAAAAGATGAGAAGAGTCGTAGTTACCGGACTCGGAATCGTAAGTCCTGTGGGCAATACGGTGGATGAGTTCTGGAATAACATAACTGACGGAGTGTGCGGTATTGGGCCAATAACGCATTTTGACACTACTGACTTTAAGGCGAAACTGGGTGCAGAGGTAAAAGATTTTGACCCGAAGGCGTATATGGATAAAGCCGAGTCTCTGCGTACGGACAGGTTTACTCAGTTTGCGATTGCATCTGCTTGTCAGGCTGTTGAGGACAGCGGCGTTATCGGCACGGTGGAGCCTGAAAGAATAGGCGTCTATTTTGGCACAGGCATAGGCGGCATACAGACCTTTATAAATGAGCACACAAAGCTGATAGAAAAAGGCCCGCGCAGGGTGTCGCCATATTTTGTACCTATGATGATTGCGAACATGGCGGCAGGCTCAATAGCCATACGTTTTAACTGTCAGGGGGCAGCCATGCCTGCAGTTACTGCCTGTGCATCGGGAGCCAATGCAATAGGAGAGGCCGTCAGAGCCATACGGCACGGATATGCTGACGCCATGATAACCGGCGGGTCTGAGGCGTCGATAACCGACTGTGGAGTGGCAGGGTTTATTAATATGCAGGCCCTGTCTACGGCCAGTGATCCCAATGCCGCCAGCCTGCCCTTTGATATGCGGCGCGGAGGATTTGTGATCGGCGAAGGCGGAGCCGCGCTGATACTTGAGGAATATGAGAGAGCCGTAGCCAGAGGCGCCAAGATATACTGTGAAATAACAGGTTATGGATCCACTTGCGACGCCTATCACATCACGGCTCCAAGGCCGGATGGTATGGGCGGTGTAAATGCCATGCGGCAGGCAATGGAAGAGTCTGGATACAATGGCTCTGAGCGGATATACTTAAACGCCCATGGAACGGGAACGCCTCTTAATGATAAGATAGAGACCATAGCTGTTAAGACGGCATTCGGAGAGGAAAAGGCAGCTGATATTATTATTAGCTCCACAAAATCCATGACAGGACATATGCTGGGCGCTGCGGGCGCTGCTGAGGCGCTGGTCTGTGTAAAAGTACTGTGCGACGGGATAATACCGCCAACTATAAATCTTTTGGAACCCGATCCAGAGTGCGATCTGAACTATACTCCAAATAAGGCGGTTAAGGCTGAGATAGATCTGGCCCTTTCAAATTCACTGGGCTTTGGCGGGCATAATGCATGCCTTGCTATGAAGAGGATATGAATATGGAAGAGAAGGACATAAAAAGATATGCCCAGCTTATGTCGGAGCTGGGACTTACCGGCCTTGAGATAACAGAGGGAGGCTCTACACTGCGCTTGGAGAGATCTCCGGCAGCGGTAGCGGTATCGGCAGCGCCCTTACAGCCGCAGGCAACCGGCGGAGCCCCAGAGTCTTCAGCCCAGGATATGGGAAGTGAGTTCCGCTCGCCCATGGTTGGGGTTTTCTACTGCGCGCCGGCGGAGAACGCAGAGCCATTTGTCAAAGTGGGTGATACCGTACACAAGGGAGATGTGCTCTGCATAATAGAGGCTATGAAGCTGATGAATGAGATAACCTCAGACAGGGACGGTGTGATAACTGAGATATGTGTCGGAGACAGCCAGGTGGTCGATTATGGACATGTGCTGTTCCGCATAAAGGAGGCCAGATAATTGGACCGCAATGAGATAATGGAGATATTGCCTCACAGGGGCAATATGCTCTTAGTCGACGAGTCCGTTCTGGACGGTGATATTGCCAGAGGCAAGTATCATGTGCGCGGAGACGAATGGTTTTTAGACGGCCATTTTCCCGGCAATCCGGTAGTCCCAGGGGTTGTGCTCTGCGAGATACTTGCACAGTCTGCCTGCGTCCTTTTAAAAGACGCTATGGTAGACGGCAAGCTGCCTATGTACACCGGACTTGATAAAGTCCGCTTTAAGAGCCCTGTGCGGCCTGGCGACACTTTTGAGACGGAATGCCGCATAACACGGGCCAAGGCCCCGTTTTATTTTGCGGAGGGAAAAGGATTTGTGGAGGGAAAACTCTGCGTCAAGGCGGAGTTCTCCTTTGCCGTTGTAGGAGAGTGACAGATGTTTTCCAAGATACTGATAGCCAACAGGGGTGAAATTGCCGTAAGGATAATCAGGGCCTGCAAAGAGATGGGAATTTCCACCGTTGCGGTCTATTCCACGGCGGACTCCGACGCGCTGCATGTGGCCCTGGCAGATCAGAGCTACTGTATAGGAGGCCCTGAGGCTGCCGACAGCTACCTTCGTGAGGACAGGATCATTTCCGCCGCCCTTGTATCGGGAGCTCAGGCCATACACCCTGGATACGGTTTTTTGTCGGAGAACGAGCATTTTGCCCAGCTCTGCCTTAAAAACGGCATCGTTTTTATAGGTCCTTCTGTTGAAAACATGCGGGCCCTGTCCAGCAAAGAGATGACTAAACGGCGAATGCAGGAGGCGGGGCTTACTACGATACCGGGCTCTCCGGTTCTATCCACTCTTGCCCAGGCCAAGAGCGAGGCCGATAAAATAGGCTATCCTGTCATGTTAAAAGCCCGCTCCGGCGGCGGTGGACGGGGTATACGCCTTGTGCGGGAACCAGGAGAGCTTGAGCGTGCTTTCCATGCAGCCGTAAGTGAGGGTGAAGCCGCTTTTGGCGATGGCGCTGTATATATGGAGAAATATCTGTATCCGGCTAAACATATAGAGGTGCAGATTATTGCCGACGAGAGCGGCAATGTTGTGTGCCTGGGTGACAGGGACTGCTCCATCCAGCGAAATAATCAGAAACTTATTGAAGAGACGCCGTCGCCAGTTGTAAATTCACAGCAGCGGGCGGAGCTTTTTGATAAGATAACCAGCGCAGTTAAAAAGATTGGATACGTGGGCGTCGGTACCCTTGAATTTTTGTATAGCGGCGGCAACTTTTACTTTATGGAGATGAATGTCAGACTTCAGGTGGAACATACCGTTACGGAAGAGCTGACTCAGATTGACCTGGTGAAGTGGCAGATTCGCGTGGCGGCGGGCATATCCTTTGGATATACCCAGGATGACATAAACCTGCGTGGTTCAGCGATAGAGTGCCGTATAAACGCGCTTGCACCCGGAAAGGTTAATTTCCTTCATGTGCCAGGGGGACCCTTTGTCAGGTTCGATACGTTCCTTGTGGCGGGGTTCAGCATCTCGCCATACTATGATTCTCTTCTGGGCAAGCTGATAGTGTATGCCGGTACACGTGAGGAGGCGCTGAGGAAAATGCAGGCGGCTCTTTGCGAACTTGTTATAGACGGCGTCCCAAACAATGTTGAGGAGCAGATAGACATAGTAAATGACAGCCGGTTCCGTGACGGAAGCTATGATCTCTCTTTTTTTGCCAAATGAGGTGTTTTAAGTGCCATTTATAGAGTTTTTGTTCAAACCAAAAAACGAGCTGGAAAAGGGAGGACGTCAGTCCGTCCAGATTGCCAGTGCAGATGAGAACGAGCCCTCAAAGCCCTGTCCCAACTGCCGGAAAATGGTGCCGTTGAGCCAATTGTGGGCTAATCACAATACATGCGAATGCGGATACCATTTCCGCATGAATGCGCGGCAGAGGATAAATTTTATCTGTGATACCGACACTTTTTCCGAGTGGGACGCCGGCGTCGTTTCCAGGGATATACTGGACTTTCCAGGCTACATAACAAAGCTGGAAAATACGCGCAACGCCTGCGGAGAATCCGAGGCTGTGATTTGCGGCAGGGCTAAAATAGAAGGCGAGGACTGTTGCATCTTTGTAATGGAGCCATATTTTATGATGGGTTCCATGGGTACGGTAGTGGGAGAGAAGATAACGCGAACCTTTGAAAGAGCAATGGAATTGGGACTCCCAGTTGTGGGATACACAGTTTCCGGCGGAGCCAGGATGCAGGAGGGAATCCTTTCCCTTATGCAGATGGCCAAGACAAGCGGCGCTGTCAAGCGTCACTCTGATGCCGGCCTTTTTTATCTGACGGTGATAACAGACCCCACAACAGGCGGTGTTACTGCCAGTTTTGCCATGGAGGGCGATGTGATACTGGCAGAGCCCGGCGCCCTTATAGGATTTGCCGGACCCAGGGTAATAGAACAGACTACAAGGAAAAAGCTCCCTGCTGGGTTCCAGAAGGCGGAATTTGTTATGGAGCACGGATTTGTAGACGCCATAGTACCCAGATCCACCCAGAAGGCGACTATAGCGCAACTTCTGAGAATGCACACCGGAGGTGAGCGCGTTGGCTAAGAATACTGTATCGAAAGCCTATGATAGGGTAAAATTGGCCAGGCAGAATGGCAGGCCCACTGGAGTGGACTACATTGAGAATATAATCACTGATTTTATTGAACTCCATGGAGATAGAAACTATGCCGATGACGAGGCCATTGTAGGCGGTATTGGATATCTGGATGGAAAGCCGGTTACAGTAGTCGCCATTGAAAAGGGGCGTAATTCCAAAGAGCGCGTAGCGCACAATTTTGGTGCGCCGCACCCTGAGGGATACAGAAAGGCCCTCCGCCTTATGAAACAGGCTGAAAAATTCAGGCGGCCTGTGATCTGTCTTGTGGATACGTCGGGGGCATATTGCGGAATAGGCGCTGAAGAGAGAGGACAGGGGCAGGCTATTGCCCAGTGCATTGTAGAGATGATGGCTCTGAAGACACCTTCAGTGTCCATATTGATAGGCGAAGGAGGCAGCGGCGGAGCCCTGGCGCTGGCGGTTGCCGACCGAGTCTGGATGCTTGAGAACGCCGTATATTCTGCCATATCTCCGGAGGGATGCGCCAGCATACTCTGGAAGGATTCGTCAAAGGCCGAAGAGGCTGCTGAGAGTTTGAAACTGACCGCCTCTGACGCCTTGGCTCTCGGTGTGATCGAAGAGATAATACCTGAACAGGAACTGGGCAAAGAGAGCTTTTACGAAAAACTGCGGGTGAAGCTGTCCAGGGAGTTTAGAGAGCTGACGTCCATGGATGTTGACCAGCTGGTCCAGCATAGATTTGAAAGGTTTCGCAACCTGGGTGTGCCGGATATGGGAGGTAAGAAATGAGCGGGGATTTGGGCCGCGATTATGTCAGGCGGATATACTATTATGAGACAGACAACATGGGCATAGTCCATCACTCCAATTATATCCGTATAATGGAGGAGGCCAGGATGGATTTTATGCGTAATCTGGGCTATGAGTATACCGCCATGGAAGACCAGGGGATAATAATGCCTGTAACAGGGGTTTCCGCCCAATATCTACAGCCTTTGCATTTTGACGATATAGTCCATGTGCACACAAAACTCACCAGTTTTAACGGCGTGCGCGCTGCTTTCAGCTATGAAATATTCAGGCAGGGCGAAGACAGACCATCCGCTGTGGGAGAGAGCGGCCACTGCTTTCTTGACACTGCCACAAGGGTACCTGTTAACCTGAAAAAACGGTATCCTGAGTTTTTTGAACGCGCTATGGAAATCCAGGAGAAAAGTAAATGAGTATATACAAACAGTTCTGTGATGAGACATTTGACCAGCAGGGGCTTTTGACTGACTTTCAGATCAAATACCCATATAACTATAATTTCGGATACGATGTTGTGGACGAGATAGCCCGCCATGAACCGCAGAAGAGAGCACTTGTCTGGTGCAATACAGAGGGAAGGGAGAGAATCTTTACCTTCGAGGATATTTCCAGACTCAGCACAAAGACGGCCAACGTCCTGCATGCCAATGGTATAAAAAAAGGCGACAGGGTGATGGTTATGCTAAAACGCCATTATGAGTACTGGTATGTATCTGTGGCTCTACATAAAATAGGAGCTGTGATGATTCCCGTAACCCACATGCTCACCACAGATGATATTATATATAGGATCGAGACAGCATCCATAAAAGGCATTGTGTGTTCGCCAGACGAGGGGATTTTGAAAAAAGTCGGCCGTGCAATTGAGAAGACTGATTCTGTAATAGCCGCCTGGACCATCGAGAAAGAGGCTAAGGGATTTTTTAACCTCACATCTCAGGTGGAGGCGGCGCCGGATACAATGGAACGCGAGCTTACGTTGGCTTCAGACCCGATGATTATGTATTTTACTTCAGGCACAACCGGCTATCCAAAAGGTGTAATACATGACCATACTTATACTCTGGCTCACATACTTACTGCCAGGCACTGGCAGAACGTAGAGGACGGGGGCCTGCATCTGACTGTGGCGGAGACCGGCTGGGGAAAGGCCTCCTGGGGCAAGATTTACGGACAGTGGCTCTGCGGATGCGCTGTTATGGTCTTTGATTTTGACAATTTTGACCCGAAGCAGCTGATGACAATAATCAATAAATATCACGTTACCAGTTTCTGCGCGCCGCCGACTGTCTATAGATACCTTGTAAAAAAGGGAGTCGTGGATATGCCCTCCCTGAAGTATGTGACTACGGCTGGCGAGGCTCTTAATCCGGAGGTTTTCCGACTTTTCAAGGAGCAGACGGGTCTTACTTTGATGGAGGGTTTTGGTCAGACAGAATCTACGCTGATGCTTGCAAATCTTGTGGGCTCTGTTTCCAGACCGGGCTCTATGGGTAAGCCGACACCGCTCTATCATGTGGAGTTGCTTAATGACGATGGAGAATATGCAAAAACCGGCGAGATTGGGGAGATAGTAATTATCCCTCCGTCAGACGGCCGTCGTCAGGCGGGCATATTTTCCGAGTATAACGGAAATGAGGATCTCTATAAATATGTCTGGAGGGGCGGTATATATCATACTGGAGACACAGCCTGGAGAGATGAAGAGGGATATTTCTGGTTTAACGGCCGTATAGACGATGTTATAAAGACAGGTGGGTTCCGAGTGGGGCCCTTTGAAATTGAGAACGTACTTATGGAGCATCCGGCAGTCATGGAGTGCTCGGTAATAGGCGTTCCGGATCCACTGAGGGGACAGGCGATAAAAGCGGTAATTGTACTTTCGCCTGGATATGAACCCAGTTTGGAACTGCAAAAGGAGATAAGGGAGTTCTGCAACAGCCGAATTGCGGAGTATAAGTGGATCCGATCCATTGAATTTGTAAAAGAGATGCCAAAGACTATCAGCGGGAAAATACGCAAGGTGGAGCAGCGGGGCGAATAATGCAGAGTAAATAAAAAGAAGCAGACGTCTGCGTCTGCTTCTTTTTGGTTGTTGGTATACAAACAGGCTTATTACTCCGTATCTCCCACAGGCGTGTAACCCTCATGTTCAACCAGAGCCTGACCTTCAGTGGAGAGTATCCAGTCATAGAGCACCCTGGTGGGACTTCCCTCCTGGGTATCTTTTGCTATTGATACAAAGTATGGATTTAAAAGCGGATACTCACCGGAAGCAATAGTTTCATCGCTGGGAGATACGCCGTCAATAGAGAGAATCTTCAGGCCTTCGGCCATTTTCATGTCGCTGGCGTAATAATAGACGGTATACCCCAAGGCGCCCGTGCCGTTGTCAAAATCCCTGACGGCTGTCATCATTCCCTCCATGGATGGTATATAGTCTGCTGGAGGGTCCATAAACGGCGTCTCGCCCATCACAAGTTTTACTATTAAAGCCTGAGACCCTGCCTCACTGTTGCGCTGGAAAGCCGTTATGGGTTCATCGTTTCCGCCTACCTGGCTCCAGTTTGTTATCTCACCGGAGTATATCTGCCTGACCTGGTCAATTGTGAGGCTGTCTACGGGGTTGTCCTGCTGAACTATAAAGACCAGAGCGTCGATTGCAAAGGGCGTCATAAGCCATTTGTCACCATTTTGCAGCTGCTCCAGTACCCAGGCTTCAGGTTCCGCTGCCAGCAGGAGATCGGCTTCTCCGGACATAAGCGCCTGGTATGATGCCGTAGTGCGGGAGAAACTCACCAGGTCCGATACCTGCTCACGGCTCTCCCCTAAAAGTACGCTGCATACCGCCTGGGCGAAGGGCACGGTGGAAGTGGAGCCGTCCAGACGCGGGAAGTTCTCACGGGTAAAGCGGAAGCTATTTGCAGTCTCTTCATCAGAACTGCCTGGGTTTT
This sequence comes from uncultured Oscillospiraceae bacterium, assembly GCA_944385785.1. Lineage (GTDB taxonomy): Bacteria > Bacillota > Clostridia > Oscillospirales > Oscillospiraceae > RUG626. Next base: position 29,577 of record CALWYO010000047.1, read on the forward strand.
CATTGTCCGAATTCTCAGTGCTGTCAGATACATCATTTTCCGGTGTGCTGTTATTATCATTGAGACTTTGATCTTCAGAGGGCTGAGCGCCGCAAGAAGCCAGAGACAGACATAAAATCAGCGAGAGAATTATTGAAATAGCTTTTTTCATAATTTGTTCTCCTTTCTAATCCCATTCCCCAGAGGAAAGAATATAGCGAAATACTATGTTTCCCTGCAGATCGCGTAAAATAACGCGGCTATCGCCGGTTATGAGGACTAATCCTCCCGCAAGACTGACAGATTCACTGGGAGAGCGGCGAATTGTACAGAGGCTTTGGCCAGCACTGTCAAATATCTGAACCTGCCGGCCGTCATCCGCCCTGAAATACAGTTCACCCGTAGCCAGATCATAGCTATGACAATCGCCGGTGTACAGGATATTGTCAGCCATTAATCCGTTGTCGAGGCTTACAAGGGTTTGAGATCCGGTATTGTTGTCATAGCTGGAGAATAACGCCACGCGCCCCCAAACAGTTTGAGGAGTACCAGGAGCTGTGACGCGCAAAACTTCATCTCCCTGGACAAACACGGTGTCATCTCCGTCGTAATACCATGTCCAACCGTTTGGTATACCACTTGGCCAGTGGGCATATTTGCCTATAATGGGACTTTCTACACTTTCCATAGTGGCGGCGTCATATACCTCTTTTACCAGGTAACCCTGCTGCCATCCGTCTGGAGTGTAATCGTAGACCATAAACTGATCTCCGCTGTCCCAGGTGACCCTGGCTATACCTCCAGCAGAGAGCAGGGAGCTGCCGGACTCGTCGTATACAGTGTATGTGTAGCTATCGTAGTCGTAGCTTACATATTTTCCGTTTACCAGACGGTCTGCCGGCGGAAGTTCTTCAGTGTATGTGAGTTCGCCTGTGGAGGGATCTATCCACCACCCCAATGTCCCATAATTGCGTATATACGGTCTGTCGCCGTGCCATCCGGCGCCCCATAGAGCCATGGACGGGCCGATTTCAGAGGGGATATTGCTGACGCGCATAGTTTCTTCTCCGGTTTTGCCGTCAAGATAGACAAGCTGGTCACCATCTAAAAGGAAGATTCCATTTTCAGTACAGTTCTGATTTATGTCTCTGCCCCATAGAGAGAGCTCTCCGTCCATGGTGTATTTAAATTCCGTGCACCAACTCCCATCCCTCGCAGCCATTGCCCAGACTTCAGAGGCTTCATCCCAGCCATCGCTGGAGGTTGCCGGAGTTTCCTTACAGAGCATAAAGTACGGAAGAGGTTCCAGATTATAATAGCCTCCCTGAGAGCCGCCGTCCCATACGGAGGAGAGTACGGGATCAAGGACGATTTCACCAGACAGGGTTATCAATCCATACCTTGAGCCTAAATCTGTACCGCCCAGTTTGTCGCCAAGGAAGGGGATTAAGGGGCCGTAGTTATCAGAAGGGACAAGTTCTGTAATAACTGAGTCTGATGAACGTGTATATATAGGCTCCTCAGGCGCGTAGGGCTCCAGTGATGACCAGTCTACGTATACGTCCGGTCCGTCCGAGTTATTGGGAAACTGCTCCTCCGGTTCCTCTGGCTCTTCCGGCATGGAGACAGGCTCCTGGGGTACTGTATCCGGTCTGTCTGGTTCTTCAGATGCCTGACCGCATCCTACCAGGCTTATACATAAAATGACAGATATAAAAACAGACATGGCGTAACTGAATTTCATATTATGCACCTCCCCGTACACGGCTGTTACGCCTTGATTTCAATATAATTTACTATATATGATATCCATAAAAACGGTGCGTTTCATCCATATTCAGTAACATTTGTTTACAAAGAGCTTGTGGCGGTAAAAATGATTTTTGTATAAAAAGCTATCTTTACCCCTTATGTTTACAAGGGTATAATAAAAAAATAAAAAAATGTCGAAATTTATGTCCCTTTTAATCATGTGGATACGTCTATATATAAGTGAGCATATTAAATAGCATGTTGTGTATGGGAGGAGTTCAATGAAGGGTAAGCATACTGGAGGCAGCCGTGCAGTCAGTTCAAAAGGGCAGCATGCGGCGGGCCACACGAAAAATAAAAGAAATAGAAAAGGCCGTAAGGCAAAGGTCCTTATAGTAATAGCTTCGCTGTTTGCGGTTTTTGCGGTGGCGATAGTTTTACTATATAATAGGTGGGTTGTCAAGCCTGAGCTGCCAAACCGCGAACCACCGGATGGAAGCCAGCAAAATGGACAGACGGACGATCAGGAAACCGATATAGACGCCGTTGCGCCAATGGCTACAGGAGAGAGAAAAAGCGAGGACTTCTATACAGTCCTTATTGTAGGCGCCGATGAGAGTTCCAATCAGACAGATACAATAATGGTGGTATCGTATGATGTGACAAACCAGAAAGCGTCGGTGATGTCAATACCAAGGGATACATTGGTAAATGTGAGATGGAACCCTAAAAAGATAAACAGCGTATACAGCGTTAACGGCAGCGGAGATGAAGGACTTGAGGCGCTCATAACTCAGGTGAGCAATATAATTGGCTTCAGACCGGACTATCATATTAAGATAGACTGGGAGCTTGTGGGACAGATGGTTGACGCCATAGGCGGTGTGCATTTTGAAGTCCCGTACGATATGGACTACGATGATGACGCCCAGGATTTGCACATACATCTTAGCAAAGGATACCAGGAACTAAACGGCGAAGACGCTATGAATTTAGTGCGCTGGAGAAAAAATAACAGCGGCGTCGCCCTGGGAGACGTACAGCGTTTGGAAATACAACATGATTTTCTGGCAGCAGTGCTTCAGGAAACTCTCCAGATAAAAAATGTTACGAAAATCGGCGAACTGGTAACGCTATTCCAGGAGAATACGGAGAGCGACCTGATTGTGGAAAATCTGTTCTGGTTTGCGTCCCAGGCGGTATTTGGCGGCCTGAAAGTGGAGGATGTGGAATTTACCACGATGCCGTACGCCTCAGGGTATGATTACACCGGAAGATTTTCATACGTCTATCCCATTCAATCTGAACTTATGGATATTATAAATAACGGACTAAATCCGTATGCTGCCGATGTGACGTATGCCAATGTGGACTGGATGAGCATCAATTCTGACGGGACATTGTCCTCAACTACCGGCGTACTTCGTGATCCGGATATGGGGTACCTGCCGGCTCAACCTGAACCGGAGCCGGAGCCTGAACCTGAACCGGAAGAGCCTGAGACTCCGCCGGAGGAGCCCCAGGAGCCGGAGACGCCGCCTGAAGAACCCCAGGAACCGGTGACACCGCCTGAAGAACCTCAGGAACCGGTGACACCGCCTGAAGAGCCACAGGAGCCGGAGACACCGCCAGAGGAACCTCAGGAACCAGAAACACCGCCGGAGGAACCACAGGAGCCTGAAACTCCACCTGAAGAAACTGAGCTCCCTACTGGAGAGGAAACGCCGATTTAATAAGCTGCGAGAATGGCTGCCCGCCAATGGCGGACAGGAAAAACCGCCCACTCACGTAGGCGGGAGAAGACCGTCGGCGGAGCCGACGGTCTTCCTCCGCCGGCCGTAGCCGGCGGAACCACCCGCCGTCCGCTGGGCGGGCGGTTAGCCCCGTCCGCCCAGCGGACGGCTTTTCTCCTATCCATGCGAATGGACGGTCTGCCTTACGACCTTAAGCTGACGAAGCTCACAAAAATGCCCAGGTTCGCGCAACTGTGCGGACCCGGGCATCTTTGTTCTATTATTATAAATTGTCCTCTACTTTTGAAATTACCTTCTTATTTATTCTTACTAAAAGCAGCAGAGATACAGCCAGAGAGGCTACCTCGGCTATGGGGAAGGCCCACCATACCAGGGTAACTGTGCCTATTTTCGAGAAGATATATGCTACAGGGACAAGGACCACAAGCTGCCTTGCTACAGAGACAATTGCGCTGTATATACCGTTGCCAAGTGCCTGGAAAACACTGCCGCATACGATTCCAGCGCCGGCGGCCAGGAAGCTCCAAGATATTGTGCGGAGCGCAGGGACGCCTATCTCCAACATGTGATCAGAGGCTTCAAAGAAACCCAACAGCCATTCTGGGAATAGTTGGAATACAGTGAATCCTAAAATAGTTATAAATTCAGCTATCAGTACGCTGCATTTAATAGTCTTTATAATCCTTGATCTCTTTTGAGCTCCATAGTTATAGGCTACAATTGGAACCATACCGTTGTTTAAGCCAAAGACCGGCATAAATACAAAGCTTTGAACCTTAAAATAAGCTCCGAAAACGGCAGCGGCTGTTGACGAGAATACCATGAGTATTTTGTTCATGCAAAAACTCATGATAGAGCCGATGGCCTGCATAAGGGTTGTTGGGCCGCCTATAACGCATATTTCTTTCAGAACATGGCCCTGAGGACGCCCTTTCAGGGAGAAGCGTATTTCTTTATTAATCTTTATATGGAATATAATCGCCAGTATGGCCGCCACGATCTGACCAAATACGGTGGCGATGGCGGCGCCGGCTACGCCAAGGGCTGGGAAGCCAAAATAACCGAAGATCATTATAGGATCAAAGATTATATTAATTACGGCACCGGTTGTCTGAGTTATCATGGTGTATATGGTTTTACCCGTTGATTGGATTAGCCTTTCAAAGATAATCTCAAAGAAGATACCAAAGGAGAAAATACAGACTATTGTCAGGTAGTCTACGCCCATCTCCACTATCTCAGGGTCAGTGCCGGAGGCGGTCTGAGACTGCAGGAAGGGACGGACCAGGAATATGCCTACAATTAGAAACAGTATGTAGCAGCATAATGCCAGAAAAACGCCGTTCCAGGCTACATTGCTGACTTTCTTCTGATCTTTCTGACCTAATGCCTTTGACACCAGCGCATTGGTGCCTACTCCGACGCCATTGGCAAAAGCGATTAGAAGTGTCTGAATTGGAAAGGCCAGGGAAACTGCCGTCAGCGCATTTTCGCTTATCTGGCTGACAAATATACTGTCTACAATGTTGTAAAGTGCCTGCACCAGCATGGAGGCCATCATTGGCAGCGACATAGTTATAAGCAGCCTGCCTATGGGCATTATACCCATCTTGTTTTCTCTCAATGTGTTGTCGCTCAAATTTTCACCACTCCCTACTCTCACTATTAATTACACATTTTTAACCGATCTATATTAACATAGCGTCATATGGTTAGCAATAATTAATTTGCAATATTTAATGCAAATTAGAGGAAATAACAAGATTTTCGTCGTTCTGACAACATACAAGGTTAAAAAATCACCGGTTTCCGCTTTGCGGAAAACCGGTGATTTCATTTGTGCTACTTATCAGATATTTCCTTTAAAGTACTTTACAGCTGATGTAAAGAGCCCCATGTCGTACTCTCCCGGCACGTTCTTATAGAGACCTCCGATACGCTCGGAGTGTCCCATCTTACCGAATACGCGTCCGTCAGGGGATGTAATACCCTCAATGGCGCAGATTGAGCCGTTGGGATTATAGTCAATCTCCATTGTGGGGACGCCGTCCATATCCACATATTGGGTGGCTATCTGGCCGTTTGCAGCCAATTTTTCAACAAGCTCTTCTGAGCACAGGAATCTGCCCTCGCCGTGGGATATTGGTACAGTGTAGATATCGCCAGGCTTGGTGGCGGAAAACCACGGAGATTTATTTGATGCCACGCGCACACGGACAAGACGGGACTGATGCCTGCCTATTGTATTGAATGTGAGGGTTGGACTGTTTTCATCAGTCTCAATAATCTTGCCGTAAGGCACAAGACCCAGCTTGATGAGGGCCTGGAAGCCGTTGCATATGCCACCCATAAGGCCGTCTCGCTGCTCCAGAAGACGAGTAACGGCATCTCTGACAGCCTGGTTCCTGAAAAATGCAGTTATAAACTTGCCCGAACCGTCTGGCTCATCGCCGCCGGAGAACCCACCTGGTATGAACACTATCTGGCTTTCCTCTACCCGTCCGGCAAACTCCTCCACGCTGGAGGCTATATCAGATGCGGTAAGATTTCGAATTACGAATATCTCAGGATTAGCGCCGGCTTCAGAAAAGGCACGGGCGGTGTCGTACTCGCAGTTAGTGCCGGGAAATACGGGGATAAGCACCTGGGGATGGAGGCTTACAAATTTTGGCCAGGAACGTTTTTCGGCGGAATATTGGAAAGCCTGTACGGAACCGCCGGACCCGACCTTGGTGGGGTACACGCTTTGCAGCTTACCCTCATATATGTCTTGGAGTTCCTCCAAAGATATCTTCTCACGGCCGTAAGAGATGCAACCGGAATCATTAGTCATACCCAGGAGCTCGCCGATTACCTTGCCGTCGCTGAGTTCAAGGACAAAAGAGCCGTAGGCAGGGGCGAAGAGATCCTCCATAGTCTGGAAATCTTCAATATCCACGCCGACTCGGTTGCCAAGGCTCATCTTCAAAAGTGCTGCCGCAACACCGCCGCGACCGGGAGTATAGGCGGCGTAGAGCCTTCCTGAACGGCGCAGACCGGCGATTATCTCAAACATGTTTTTTAAACTGTCAGCCGTAGGCATACCGTTTTCATAATTTGGCCTGTATATGCACAGCATATGTCCCGGCCCTTTGAGCTCATTTGTGAGTATCTGGCCTTCCTTGCCGTGATTTACAGCGAAAGATACCAGAGTGGGGGGAACGTCCAGATCCTCAAAAGAGCCGGACATGGAGTCCTTACCACCGATAGAGCCTATCTCCAACTCCCTCTGTGCTTTCAGAGCCCCCAGCAGAGCGGCAAGAGGCTGTCCCCACCGTTTGGGATCGGTACCTGGCTTATGGAAATATTCCTGGAATGTGAGGTATGTCTCGTCATTAAATTCAGCGCCGGTGGCAATCAGTTTGCAAATGGACTCAATAACGGCAATGTATGCGCCTCTGTATGGATCCCGCTCCATAATCTCGGGGTCATATCCCCAGGACATGAAAGTACAATCGTCTGTATGCCCATGAAGGACAGGTATTCTGTGAGCCATGGCCTGTATGGGCGTCATCTGATATTTACCGCCAAAGGGCATCAGCAGGGTACCAGCTCCGATGGTGGAGTCAAAACGCTCCGCAAGACCGCGTTTTGAGCATACATTGAGATCCCCAGCAACACGGAGCATATTCTCACTAAAACCGCCGTCAATAGGATCAGCGATTGGCTTCGGAGCTTCAACGGCTACGCTTGTAGTCTTTGGAGCGCCGTTGGTATTTAAAAATTCACGGGAGATATCCACTATACGCTGTCCGTTCCACTCCATTACGAGGCGCGGCTCACTGGTGACTGTGGCTACTACAGTGGCTTCCAGATTTTCTTCTCTGGCCAGAGACATGAACTTCTCAACGTCCTCAGGGGCAACTACAACTGCCATCCGCTCCTGGGATTCAGATATTGCAAGCTCGGTCCCGTCAAGTCCCTCGTATTTTTTAGGTACAGCGTTCAGATCTATGAGCAGTCCGTCGGCCAGCTCGCCAACGGCAACGGATACGCCGCCGGCGCCGAAGTCGTTGCACCGCTTGATAAGTTCTGTGGCTTCTCTATTGCGGAAGAGCCGCTGTAACTTTCGCTCTTCAGGTGCGTTTCCCTTTTGCACCTCCGCTCCGCAGGTCTCCACAGAGTGGGAGTCGTGGGCTTTTGAGGAACCGGTGGCTCCGCCGATTCCGTCGCGTCCTGTGCGGCCTCCTAAGAGTATAACGATATCGCCGGGTTCGGGCCGCTCACGGCGCACGTTTTCAGCAGGCGCTGCGCCCAGCACGGCGCCAATTTCCATGTGTTTAGCGGCATATCCCGGGTGGTATATCTCGTCCACTATGCCTGTGGCAAGACCAATCTGGTTGCCATAGGAACTGTAACCTGCAGCAGCTCCGCGCACCAGCTGCCTCTGGGGCAATTTACCGGGGATTGTCTGGGAGACGGGAACTGTTGGATCGGCGGCGCCAGTGACCCTCATAGCGGCGTATACATACGATCTGCCTGATAGCGGATCCCTTATAGCTCCGCCTATACAGGTGGCAGCGCCGCCAAAGGGCTCAATTTCAGTGGGATGATTGTGGGTTTCATTTTTAAATAGCAGCAGCCACCGTTCAGATTTCCCGTCTACTTCAACCTGTATCTTTACAGTGCAGGCATTTATCTCCTCGGACTCGTCAAGTCGGCGCAGCTTTCTTATTGACCTGAGGTATTTTGCGCCAATAGTTGCCAGATCCATAAGACACACAGGTTTTTTACTGCCGCATTTCATCCTCATTGCCAGATAATTCTCATATTCCCTCTGACAGGCAGGATCAGCAAACTCCACATCTTCAATTTGAGTCAGAAAAGTGGTATGACGGCAATGGTCCGACCAGTATGTGTCTATCATCCTGATCTCGGTTATAGTTGGATCTCTTTCCTCAGAGGAAAAGTAATCCTGACAGAATTTTAGGTCATCGGCATCCATAGCAAGGCCGTACTTTTTAACAAAATTCTCTATTTCACCGGATGTCAACCAGCGAAAACCCGACAGTGTTTCAACGCTGGTGGGGACAGAATACTCCTGCCGGATAGTATCATACTGTTGGAGGGAGGCCTCCCGCGCCTCTACAGGGTTTATGACGTACTTTTTTATCCGTTCCAGTTCCTCCGGTGATACGCTGCCTTTTAGTGCATAGACCTTTGCGGTACGCACCAGCGGTCGCTCCCCCTGAGAAATTATCTGTACGCACTGAGCGGCGCTGTCAGCCCGCTGGTCAAACTGCCCCGGCAGATATTCCACTGCAAAGACTGTGTCATCTCCGAAATCCGGCTGGTCATATGTATTGTCCAGCTGCGGTTCAGAGAACACAGTGCTGCGGCACTGGTTAAAGAGCTGCCTGTCAATGCCCTCTACATCATATCTGTTCATCAGACGGAGCCCAGTGAGGGACGTTATTCCCAGGTTTTCACGGATATCTGAAAGAAGCTCTGCAGCTTCCAGCCCCAGCCCGGGTTTCTTTTCCACGTAGACTCGGTATACCATATCAGCCCTCCTCTATTGCTTCCAAGGCGCGCTTTCCTATATCCCTGCGGCAAAAGCCGTTTTCAAATTTTACTTTTTCGGCATATTCGTAAGCCCCGTCAATGGCGTTCCGAAGAGTATCTGCCACTGCAACCACTCCTAAAACGCGTCCTCCGTGACTTACAAGTTTCCCGTCGCGAAGTTCTGCCCCAGCCACATATATCTCTCTGTCAGCCTCTTCCTGAGGAAGGGTAATATCATATCCGCTTTCGTACTTTACAGGATAGCCTTTTGAGGCCAATACAACGCAGCAGGCGCTTCTGTTGTCAAATTCCACCTGGATATCTCCAAGACGCCCGTCGGTGACGGCCCACATGACACGCAGCAGATCGGTTTTCAACAGCGGCAGCACTACCTGAGTTTCCGGATCGCCAAAACGGCAGTTGTACTCTATAACCTTTGGTCCGTCTTTTGTTATCATAAGGCCGAAGTAGAGGCAGCCTTTAAAGGGCCTGCCCTCCTCCCGCATGGCACGTATCGTGGGCAGGAATATTTTTTCCATGCACTCCTCGGCAATCTCCGGCGTATAATATGGGTTCGGAGCAACCGTACCCATGCCGCCTGTGTTGGGACCTTTGTCCCCGTCCTGTGCGCGCTTGTGATCCATACTTGATACCATAGGCACTATGGTATTGCCGTCAGTGAAAGAGAGTACGGATACTTCCGGCCCCTCAAGATACTCCTCTATTACTATGGAAGCTCCGCTATCGCCAAAAATACGGTCGCCCATTATGGCGCGTACGGCGTCGGCAGCCTGCTGCCTGGTCTCAGCAACTGTTACGCCCTTTCCCAAGGCCAGACCGTCGGCTTTAACCACCGTGGGAATGGGAGCAGTTTCAATATATGCCAGTGCCTCGTCCATATCATGAAACACCTGGTATTGAGCGGTGGGTATATTGTATTTACGCATTAGCTCTTTAGCGAACACCTTACTGCTCTCTATCATTGCCGCGGATTTTCTGGGACCGAAGCAGGGAACTCCGGCGTCTTCCAGCGCGTCAACAGCACCGAGAGCCAAAGGGTCGTCAGGAGCTACGACAGCATAATCTATCCGTTCAGATATGGCAAAACGGACTATAGAGGGAATATCCGTAGCTTTAATATCAACGCATTTGGCGTCTGCGGCAATTCCGCCGTTGCCTGGCAGAGCAAAAATCTGCATTACACGCTGGTTTTTCTTCAGTGCTTTTATAATGGCATGTTCGCGGCCGCCGCCGCCAACTACAAGAATTCTCATTTTTTATCTCCTTAGAGAGGTGTGGGTTTTGATAATTACCCCTGAACACCAGGGTATTTATAAACTGAAAATTTGTACTACGCAGCGATCTATTAGTGGTGGAAGAGTCTCATCCCAGTAAAGGCCATTGCGATGCCGTATTTGTTGCAGGTGGCTATTACATCGTCGTCTCTGACGGAACCTCCGGGCTGGGCAACATATTTTACGCCGCTTTTCGCAGCCCTCTCTATATTGTCGCCAAATGGGAAAAAAGCATCTGAACCGAGAGATACACCAGTGATAGTATCCAGATATTCACGTTGTTCCTGGGCGGTAAATGGCTCTGGACGCTGGGTAAAATATTTCTGCCACACGCCGTCAGCAGTGACGTCTTCTTCGTTCTTATTTATAAACCCGTCGATTACGTTATCCCTGTCGGCCCTTCCAAGACCTTTTTTAAACGGCAGTTCCAGAACCCTTGGAGACTGGCGCAGATGCCAGGTATCCGCCTTGCCTCCGGCCAGACGAGTGCAGTGAATACGGGACTGCTGGCCGGCTCCTACGCCGATAGCCTGTCCATCAAAAGCAAAGCAGACGGAGTTGGACTGAGTGTATTTAAGGGTGATGAGAGAGATGATAAGATCTCTCTTTGCATCTTCGGGGATATTCTTGTTGTCTGTGACAACGTTTGCCAAAAGTTCGTAATCTATTTTGAAATCGTTGCGTCCCTGAGAAAAAGTAACTCCAAATACATCTTTGGTTTCCTCGTGAGCCGGCACGTAGTTGGGATCTATCTGCACCACGTTATACCCGCCCTTCTTCTTTGAGGAGAGTATTTCAAGAGCGCGGGGAGTGTAGCCGGGAGCGATTATGCCGTCGGAAACCTCCCGTTTTATTATCCTGGCTGTCACTTCATCGCACACGTCCGAAAGAGCTATCCAGTCGCCAAAGGAACTCATTCTGTCGGTGCCCCGGGCACGGGCGTAGGCACAGGCAAGCGGAGAGTCGTCAAGCCCTTCTATATCGTCTACAAAACACGCCTTACGCAGCTGCGGGGAGAGCGGCCGTCCAACAGCGGCTCCGGCAGGGGATACGTGCTTGAAACTTGCCGCCGCAGGCATACCCAGCTCAGAACGAAGCTCCTTTACAAGCTGCCAGGAGTTAAGAGCGTCCAGAAAATTTATATATCCCGGCCGTCCGTTGAGTACCTCTATGGGAAGCTCACCGCCGCTCCGCATGAAGATCTTGGCCGGCTTCTGGTTGGGGTTACAGCCGTATTTAAGCTCAAATTCCTTCATTTATATGGCCTCCTCTTGATTCTTGTTGTATATCCTGCTCTCAAACTCACAATTGGAGTCTATTCTGGTGTATCTTACATATAAGGACACCTTATTGTCTGAATTAAGATTTTCCCAAAGCATATTGCCAAAGGCGTCGATATCGTTGCCTATACCAACTTCCTCAGGTTCACCGGAAAAAGACGGCAGAGGCTCTCCGTCGCCCTGATAAGTGTGAATAAACCTGCCGACGCCCGGTACAGGCGGATATTCAAATGTCTCCCTTATACAGTATTTCCCAGAGATGTCGGCGCTTTTAAGGATAGAGAGCTTGCAGCTGCCGTCAGACGACTGGAGCCCTGAAATGCGCGGCGTCCAATTGGGGCCGTCTGGCTCGAATTCACGGGTGCGAAGAGCAGCTTCAAAGGTCTGACCTTCAAGCAGGAAATCCCTTATGGTGTCTGTCTGGTCTCCATTGGTGACAACCAGGTCTTTTCCGACTTTACGAACCGGATGGTAGATTATAAGACTGGGATCTGTCATGGCAGACTCATCAAAAGCCTTTGTACGGATTCCGTCTTCAGTGTTTTCAAAAACTCTGTTTCTTGAGTTTACGCTTCTGCCCATGATAAAATAAGCGGTTACAGCCCACTTTCCATCTGGGGATACCCCCAGTACTATTCCTCTGCCCGGATATGGATTTCCGACAAGCAGTGCTCCCAAATCATATCTCATGCTCTGTTTTTCTCCTTTACAATAGCCGCAGAAACAAGCTGCGCGGCCTGGGGCAGAAGTTTCCACTCTGCCTGCTCCATCACCCTCCGCTGCAATGTCTCCGGTGTGTCCCCATCTTCTATATATACAGCCCGCTGGGCTATTATCTTTCCGCCGTCAGGCACTTCGTTGACAAAATGTACTGTTGCCCCAGTTACCTTTACGCCGTAGTCAAGGGCAGCCTGATGGACCCGCAGACCGTAATATCCCTTACCGCAGAAGGAGGGAATCAGACTGGGGTGTACGTTTATTATTCTCTCAGGGTACTGCCTCACAAAATCTGCCGAAAGTATACTCATGAAGCCAGCTAAAATTATAAGGTCTATATCATACTGGCGGAGAGTTTCAAGCAATTTCTTCTCGAAACCTGCCTGATCAAGTCCCAGAGATTTTTTAGATATGGTCACAGCTTCTATACCGGCATTTTTCGCCCGCTCCAGGGCATAGGCTCCGGTGACGTTGGACACTACAAGAACTATCTGGCCGCTGCTTATTGTCCCGCTTTTTTACGCGACAATAAGGACCTGTAAATTTGTCCCGCCGCCGGATACCAGCACTGCTATTCTGGACTTCAGCATAGTTCCATCCTCACCTGGCTCTCAACAACCTGGCCGCAGACATATGCATCCTGACCGGTGCTCTGGAGAACGGCCACCGCAGTATCGGCCTCGGACACAGGGACGATCGCCGTCATGCCAACGCCCATGTTATATACGTTGAACATCTCTCTTTCGGAAATACCGCCCAGTTTAGAGAGCAGAGGGAATATGGGAGGTATCCGCAGTGAGGAGCGGTCTATCCTGGCTCCCAGGCCTTCAGGCAGCGCCCGGGGAATGTTTTCGTAAAATCCTCCGCCGGTTATATGGGCCAGTGAGCGGACAGAGACCTTTTCCAGAAGAGCCATAACAGGTTTTACGTATATCTTTGTGGGCGCCAGAAGTACGTTTCCTATCCTCTCGCCGCCCAGCTCATCAAACCTGTCGTTAAGGTCGGTACTGGAATCTGCCAAGATTTTGCGAACCAGAGAAAAACCATTGGAATGGACCCCTGAAGACGGGATAGCGATTATTGCGTCGCCAGGTCTTGCGCTCTCAGGACGCAGCACACGGCTTTTATCTACGATGCCAACGGCAAAGCCTGCAAGGTCATACTCCTCCTCAGGCATAAGTCCAGGGTGCTCGGCGGTTTCGCCGCCAATAAGGGCGCAGCCGGCCTGAACGCATCCCTCGGATACGCCGGATACTATCTGGGCTATTCTCTCAGGAATATTTCTGCCGCAGGCAATATAGTCCAGGAAGAAAAGGGGGCGTGCTCCGGAACATATTATATCATTGACGCACATGGCCACGCAGTCTATTCCCACAGTGTCATGACGATCCAGGTCAAAAGCCAATTTAAGTTTTGTACCAACTCCGTCAGTACCAGATACTAAAACCGGCTCCGCCATGCCGGTGAGATCAGGGAGGAACATGCCGCCAAAGCCGCCGATATCCGTATCGGCGCCTGGTATTACAGTCCTTGCCACATACTGCTTCATAAGTTCTACGGCCCTGTAACCGGCCGTTATGTCCACGCCTGCTGCGGCGTAGCTGTCAGATCTGGAGTTCTCCATAAAAACCTCCTAAATATTGTTCACCAATATTGTTCACCGCTGTTGTCTCCGCTTTTGGGGAAGGCGTTTATTCCTTGCCGTTCCAGCAGTATGTGCACAGTTTGCACTTGTCTATACCTATAGCCTCAAGGGTGTTGTCCAAAGACTGATATTGAAGGGAGTTAAAGCCCAGCTTTTGGCATATGTTTTCGCGCATGGCCTTACCTCTGTCAGAGTAGCCGTCCACATATTCCTCGGCGTATTTAAATCCCTCTTCACCCTCAAGCTCCTTTATGGTGCGGCGGGCTATAAGATCCATATCAGACGTACTGCGTGAGAAATTAAGATATTTGCATCCGTACATAATGGGCGGACAGGCAGAGCGCATATGAAGCTCCTTTGCGCCATTTTCCGAGAGAAAATTAACGGTACTGCGGAGCTGTGTACCTCGGACAATGGAATCGTCCACAAACAGCAGCTTTTTTCCTTGTATAAGCTGGTGCACAGGGATGAGTTTCATCCTTGCCACCTGATTGCGGACCTCCTGACGCTGCGGCATGAAACTGCGGGGCCAAGTAGGGGTGTATTTTATAAAAGGTCTGGCGTAGGGGATATTACTCTCGTTGGCATAACCGATGGCGTGGGCTACACCTGAGTCCGGAACGCCGCAGACGTGGTCCACATCTGGTATGCCGTCAAGCTGCCTGTCGAGTTTGGCCAGCAGTCTGCCGTTTATATTTCTGGCCATCTCTACGTTGCTGCCCTCGTAATTTGCATTGGGGTATCCGTAATATGTCCAAAGAAAAGTGCATATACGCATTTTGTCGCCGGCAGGGGAGAGAGTCTCATATCCCTCAGGGGTGATCCTGACTATCTCACCAGGGCCTATATCCCGCCTGTAGCGGTATCCGAGTTTCTCAAAGGCGAAGGACTCAAAAGACACGCAAAATCCGTCTTCGGCCTCTCCGATTATAATAGGAAGTCTGCCGAGAGAATCCCTTCCGGCTATGATTTCTCCCTTATCGGTAAGTATGAGCACAGAGGCGGTGCCGTCTATTTCCTGCTGGGCATAACGTATTCCCTCAGCAAAAGAACCCCTCTGGTTTATAAGCGCAGCCAGGAGCTCCACCTGGCTTATCCTGCCGCCGCCCATGGCCTCAAAGTGGCCGTGAGTTTCGTTTAGAAATCGCTCAGCCAGCTCTTCTTGGTTGTTTATTATGCCTATCATGGCTATGGCGCACACACCGAGCCTGCTGCGTATGAGCAGGGGCTGGGGATCCGTGTCGCTTATGCAGCCTATAGCCGCTGTGCCGTGCATATCCGCCGCGTCCTGTTCAAATTTGGTTCTGAATGGAGAGTTTTCAATGTTGTGTATCTCCCGCTGTATGCCTTCGACTCTGGACCAACAGGCCATTCCGCCTCTTCTCGTTCCAAGATGGGAGTGGTAGTCTGTGCCGAAAAACACATCTAACACACAATCACGCTTAGATGTAGCTCCGAAAAAACCGCCCAAATTTATCTTGCCTCCATTTTATTTGCGGTTATATCGCTTATTTGCAGATATACCGCCGTAAAATTCTTCTTCGTTAAAAATACTGGTCGCCTGCCGTCAACAATTACATATACTTATCGCTTATTTCCCTGTCTGAGGACAGCATTTTGTCAAGCCCATCCTGCCGGGCCTTTTCCAGTTTGTCCTGGAGCTCCGGTTCAGATATCGCAAGAATCTCAACTGCCAGCAGCGCGGCGTTTGCCGCGCCGTTTATGGCCACGGTAGCCACAGGAATACCAGAGGGCATCATAACCGTGGAGAGCAGAGCATCCATTCCGTCTAAAACTGTGGAGCGGCAGGGGATGCCTATCACAGGAAGAGTAGTGTTGGCGGCAACTGCTCCCGCCAGATGCGCCGCCATACCGGCCGCAGCAATTATCACTCCAAAACCTGCCTCGCGGGCTCCTTTTGAAAAATCCCGGACCTTATCAGGTGCGCGGTGCGCCGAATAGACGTGTATTTCATAGGGAATATCATACGCCCTCAGCGTGTCTACGGCTTTTTCAACTATAGGCATATCGCTGGCGCTGCCCATTAAAATTCCAACTTTCTTCATTTTTACCTCCCTGTGGCGAATATGCCCGATAAATTTACAATTCCAGACCTGGGCTGGTGAAAACAAAAAAGACCCGCCTCCAGCTAACATGATGACAAGACACTTCAACGAAAGCCATAAGACAGATCCGCCCGCTGCCCGGGACGCCGCAAATGCCCCCTGGTTCACCCGGGGGCGCTGTTCTCGAACATTTTACATACTTTTTTCTATACATTATTATAATTTATATTTTTAGCCTCAGTCAAGGGATTTTGAAACTTATGAAAAATTCTGTTTCCTTTGTCCAATTTCTGAGGAATGCAGGGGGGAAGATTGGACATTTTTCACCTGATATACAGCATATTTACACATATTTGCCGGCCTTTACCCATTCTTTCCATGTTTATATTTGACAAACATGGTGATTATCGTGTAGCATAAGGGTGAACTATAAACAAAAGAGTACGGAGGTACATTCCATGGATATATTCAAAAAATGCTCGGCTCACTCTATTGCCGACGAAGCGCGGGAGCGGGGAATATACCCATATTTCCACGCGTTGGAATCACGTCAGGATGTGGAGGTGATAATGGAGGGCAAACGCCGGATAATGCTTGGGTCGAATAATTATCTTGGACTTACCGTATGCCAGGAGGTTATAGACGCAGGTCTTGCAGCCCTAAAGCAATATGGTACAGGTTGCTCTGGCTCCCGATTTTTAAATGGGACGCTCCGTCTTCATCAGGAGCTTGAGGCTAAGTTGGCCAAATTCCTCCGCAAAGAGGATGTGGTCACTTTTTCTACCGGATTTCAGTCAAACCTTGGTATAATCTCCGCAATAGTGGGCCGAGGGGACTATGTGATATGCGACAGGGAAAACCATGCCAGTATTTATGACGGGTGCAAACTCTCTTACGGCACTATGCTCCGTTACCATCACAATGATATGGAGGATCTGGAAAAGCAGCTTAAGAAAGTACCTGATGAATCAGGATGCCTCATAGTCACAGACGGCGTGTTCTCCATGGGCGGGGACATAGCAAATCTGCCTGAAATAGTAAGGCTTGCAAAAGAATATGGAGCGAGAGTTATGGTGGATGACGCCCACGGCCTTGGAGTTATAGGAGAGGGAGGACGTGGAACCGCCAGCTACTACGGCCTTGAGGATGATGTGGACATATATATGGGGACATTCTCCAAATCCCTGGCCTCCCTGGGCGGATACATGGCTGCCGATGCGCGAGTCTGCGACTATGTACGTCATACCTCCCGTCCATTTATATTTTCTGCCTCTATAACTCCTGCATCCTGCGCCACGGCTATAGCCGCCCTGGAGCACCTGGAGGCCCATCCGGAACTGGTAGATTCGCTGCAGCATATATCCGCGTTTTTCCGGCAGCAGCTGCTTGACCGAGGCATAAAAATACGTATGTCGGATACGCCAATAATACCGATCTATACATACGAGCCTATTGAGACGTTAACTATAGCGAAGCAGCTGTACGATGCAGGGGTGTATGTGAATTCCTCCCTGCCTCCGGCGGCCGCTCCTCATGAGTGTCTGCTGCGTACATCTCTGATGGCAACCCACACTGAGGAACTTGTCACTGAGGCGGCGGACATTATTCAAAAAGTGCTTGGTGAAAACGGCCTATGCTGAACGCTAATGGTAAAGTAGTCCTTATAACAGGCGGCTCCAGCGGAATTGGGCTGGAAACTGCCCGCTGTCTGTCTCAGGCGGGCGCACATGTCTTCGAGATGAGCCGCAGAGATTCAGAAAGGTCCGGCATTACCCATATCCGCGGTGATGTAACTCGGGAACCTGACTGCTCTGCTGCGGTTGAAGCGGTTATAAAGGAGAGCGGAGGAATAGACGTACTTATACTCTGCGCCGGATTTGGAATATCTGGAGCGGTGGAGTTTACAAGATCAGAGGATGCGCGCAGGCAGTTGGACGTAAATTTCTTTGGTGCCGTAAATATGGTCAAGGCCGCTCTGCCATATATGCGCCAGGCGCGCAAGGGCAGGATAATCATTATAAGCTCCGTTGCCGGAGCCATACCAATCCCCTTCCAGACATTCTATTCGGTTACAAAAGCGGCGCTGAACTCATACGCAGGTGCGCTGCGTAATGAAGTACGGCCATATGGAATAAGCGTCTGCGCCATTATGCCTGGGGATATATCCACAGGCTTCACCGCCGCCAGAGTAAAGGAGGCGCGCGGAGATGCTGAATACGGTGGACGCATATCCCGTTCAGTGGCCAGAATGGAAAAGGACGAACAAAACGGCATGTCGGCCGCTGCGGCGGGCAGGTATATAGCGAAAATGAGCCTGCGGCGCAGTCTGCCTCCGTCAATGGCAATAGGAATTCAATATAAATTTTTCACAATGTTGGTTCGGCTGCTACCGTCACGTCTTGTAAGCCGGCTGGTGTACGGAATGTACGCCGCGTGACGCAGACTAAATCTGCTTTATGTGAAGTGCGGCTCTTGGCGGTTTACGCATATCATGTGAAAAAACGCGGAATATAAATAAGAGGACGCAAGCACTGCGTCCTCTTAAGTCTGTCAAAAAAGTGGCGAAGCCACTTTTTTGAGCAAGATGCAGTCCG
>CALWYO010000048.1 GCA_944385785.1 uncultured Oscillospiraceae bacterium
GGCTTGTCAGCCTGATTCTCTGTCCCTTCCTCCACCCGCACTCCTGTGCCTCCCAGCAGTTCGTCAGGAGCTGGAGCATTAGGTTTCCTGTTAAACAGGGACGGTTTCTTCTCTCTGCGCTTTATAACATCGGCGTATACTGGATCGTCTATCGGGATATCAATTGACGTCTTGGTCTTATCCGCCGGTTTGATATCTTCAGGTCTTTCCGGGCCTTTTTTCTCCCTGGTTTTCTTTGGCGGCTCTTCTGGATATGGTTCTTCCTCACTTCTGCTCTCCCTGAACATATCAATAATCGCGGGTATTGTAAGCCCAAATATGGAAAGCGCCACTACTGCGGAAATACAAACCAGTATTATTGCAGTTCCCACATCTGAGAACAGATAAGTAAACAGTATGGTGACAGCACCGCCAAGAGCTCCGCCGCCTTCCAATGCGGTTCCATCGGTCCAAAGCCCTTTAAACATGTCAAACGACAGGCTATAGCTGCCCTTTGCAAACAGCTGGCAAAAAGCTCCTGCCAGAATCGGAACCAAAAGGGCACATATAACTCTTCCCACAGGCGCCTTCTCGCGATTGACTGCCAGCAGCCCTCCAGCGACAATTAACATGGGCGGTAGGAGATAAAACCCTCCGCCCAAAAGCCCTGACATAAATCCCCGCAGGAATTTAATAAATACACCGTCGTTATTAAAATATCCCAAAAGAGTAAATATACCCAGGAATATAAAAACCAGCGCCGCTATTCCGCTTTTAGAGTATTTAGGCGTTTTCCGGGCAGACGTACTCTTACCGGAACCAGCACTCTTACTTCTGCTTGTTGTATTTCTTTTCTTTTGTTGAGCCATTTAAGCACCTCAAAAACAGTCACAGCACAAGGGACAAAATCAATGAGACAATACCTGCACCCCAGCAATAATAGGCAAACTTTCCGAAAGCATCGGCAACCACAATTCGCTTTAACAGCTTTAAGCTAAAATATCCAACCACACCGGCTATAACCATACCTACAAGATAGGCAGGGACCTCCGCCCAGATTATACCTTCACCTATGGCATCAAATAAAGTCACAATTGTCGAGCCCAGTATAGCCGGTATGGAGAGTAGAAACGAGAATTTCACGGCAAAATCACGCCGGAAGCCTCTGGCAAGCCCTACAGTTACAGTGGTTCCAGAACGGGATAACCCTGGTATGGTCGCAACCGCCTGGGCTATTCCTACAATAAGAGCGTCAGCCATGGAGCTGGTTTTTTCATTTTTTCTACCTTCAGACAGCTTACCAGATACAAAGAGAAGCAATCCTGTAACTATCAGCGTGAATGAAATAAAAGGAGTATTATAGTAAAGTTGTTCTACATATCCGTTTACAGGCAGCACAATAAACAGCGGCAAAGTACCCACTACCACCATAAATACGCTTCTCACGGTCGGCTTCAGCCTCCCGCTTTCACCTGTATCTTCTTTCTTTCCAGAGATGAAGCCGATGGTATCTACAGCCATGGCGCGTATATCCGTCCAGTAAAAAATACATACAGCCACAAGAGTACCCACATGCAAGAGCACATCAAAGAACAGATGGTTGCTGGGGCTGTCTCCTCCGAAGATATTCTGGATTATCGAGAGATGTCCAGAACTGGATATAGGCAGGAACTCAGAAATCCCCTGCACCAGTCCCAGGAAAGCTGCCATTAAAATCGACAAAGCCAACTCCTCCAATTTTAAAACGGATTTTAATATAACTTTATATACAAACTAAAATAATAATACCACATTTTTTCATTTGATGCTACTACTTTAATAAAGAGAAATAAAAAGGAGCCGGCAGTAAGCCGGCTCCTTCTATTAATTATTAATTACTCGTTGACTGCAGTGACAACACCAGAACCAACAGTACGGCCGCCCTCGCGGATAGCGAAACGCAGACCCGCCTCAATAGCAATTGGGGTGATCAGCTCAACATCCATCTCGACGTTGTCACCAGGCATGCACATCTCGACTCCCTCAGGGAGAGTGATGACGCCGGTAACGTCAGTGGTACGGAAATAGAACTGTGGACGATAGTTGTTGAAGAAAGGAGTATGACGTCCGCCCTCATCCTTGCTCAAAACATACACCTGACCATGGAACTTTGTATGAGGATGAATGGAGCCTGGTTTAGCCAGAACCTGGCCACGCTCAATTTCATCTTTGCCGACGCCACGCAGCAGGCAGCCGACGTTGTCGCCAGCCTCAACGTAGTCGAGAGTCTTGCGGAACATCTCCATGGAGGTGACAACAGTGGATTTTTTCTCGTCGGTGAGACCAACTATCTCAACAGTCTCTCCAGCCTTCAGCTGGCCACGCTCAACTCTACCAGTAGCGACGGTACCACGTCCAGTGATGGTGAATACGTCCTCAACAGGCATAAGGAAGGGCTGATCAGCTTTACGATCAGGAGTCTTAATAAAGGTGTCAACAGCATCCATAAGCTCCCAAATGCACTGATACTCAGGTGCATGAGGATCGGTGGAGCTGGACTCAAGAACATGGAGAGCAGAGCCCTTGATAATCGGGGTATCATCGCCTGGGAAGTCATACTTGTCGAGAAGCTCGCGAACTTCCATCTCAACCAGCTCAAGAAGCTCAGGATCGTCAACCTGGTCAACTTTGTTCAGGAATACAACTATATAAGGCACGTTAACCTGACGGGCAAGCAGCAGGTGCTCACGAGTCTGGGCCATAGGACCGTCAGAAGCGGCTATAACAAGGATAGCGCCATCCATCTGAGCAGCACCAGTTATCATGTTCTTAATATAGTCGGCGTGACCTGGGCAGTCAACGTGTGCAGTATTGATTGTGATACCACGTGCACGCTCCTCAGGAGCCTTATCAATAGCATCATAAGCAGTGTACTCAGCGGCGTTTGGGTCAGCCATGCTCAGCACCTTGGTGATAGCAGCGGTAAGTGTGGTCTTACCATGGTCGATATGACCAATGGTTCCGATGTTTACATGGGGCTTAGTTCTCTCAAACTTTTGCTTGGCCATTTCGGGATATCCTCCTTAAATATTGAAAATAATTCTTGATTATTAGAATTTCTCCATGATGTGAGTATTCTATAACATATTAGGTGTTTTTGCAACTGTTTTATTTTCCGGATTGTCCCCGGGATTTTATTATCTCATCGCGGAGATTCTTCGGCAGCTCAACAAAGTGGCTTGGCTCCATACTGTAATTGGCACGCCCCTGTGTTTTACTGCGAAGGTCTGTCGAATAGCCGAACATCGTTGACAGCGGCACGTCAGCTGTAATCTGGACAGTGCCATTTCTGATGTCCGTACCGGAAACCTGGCCTCTACGTGAATTTAAATCGCCAATAATGTCTCCCATATACTCTTCAGGACCTGTTACCGTTACTTTCATAATTGGCTCCAGGATGGTGGGATCCGCCTTGGCGGAAGCCTCTTTAAAGGCCATGGAACCGGCAATCTTAAATGCCATTTCGGAAGAGTCGACCTCATGGTATGAGCCGTCATACAACGTAACTTTCACATCCACAACAGGGAAACCGGCCAAAACGCCAGCCTGCATGGCACCTTGTATACCAGCGTCAACTGACGGTATATACTCCTTGGGAATTGCGCCGCCGGTAATATTGTTGATAAACTCATAGCCTTTACCAGACTCGTTGGGCTCCACATGGATTTTAACATGGCCATACTGGCCCTTACCTCCGGACTGACGGGCATACTTGGTATCCACATCAGCGGTGCCTTTAATGGTTTCCTTGTAGGAGACCTGCGGACGGCCTACATTAGCTTCGACTTTAAACTCGCGGAGAAGCCTGTCCACTATTATCTCAAGGTGTAGTTCTCCCATACCTGCAATAATAGTCTGTCCTGTCTCTTCATCGGTGTAGGTCTTGAATGTCGGATCCTCTTCAGCCAGCTTTTGAAGTGCGACAGCCATCTTCTCCTGGCCAGCTTTTGTCTTTGGCTCAATCGCCACACGTATAACAGGATCCGGAAATTCCATGGACTCCAGTATTATCTGGTGGTCCGGATCACACAGAGTATCTCCAGTGGTTGTATTTTTAAGTCCCACAGCGGCAGCAATATCGCCTGAATACACCTTATCGATGTCTTCTCTGTGGTTTGCGTGCATCAGAAGGATACGTCCTAAACGCTCCCTCTGTTTCTTAACAGAGTTTATGACCGTTGATCCAGCATCGGCTGTACCGGAATACACACGGAAAAAGCTCAGACGTCCCACATAAGGGTCGGTCATTATCTTAAAGGCAAGTGCTGCAAACGGAGCATTATCGTCAGCAGGCCGCTCTTCTTCCTCACCAGTGCTTGGATTTACGCCTTTAATAGGCGGAATATCCAGTGGCGACGGCATATAGTCTACAATCGCGTCAAGCAGCTTCTGAACACCTTTGTTCCTGTAGGATGTACCACAGACAACAGGAACCATTTTATTTGCAATGGTAGCCTGCCTTATTGTGGCCTTCAGATCCTCTACATTAATTGGCTTGCCTTCCAGATAGTCTTCCATGATCTGGTCATTAAAATCAGACACTGCCTCAATAAGCTTGGTATGATACTCCTCGGCCAGCTCCCGCATATCTTCTGGGATTTCCTCTACGCGCATATCTTTTCCAAGCTCATCATAATAGATGTCGGCATTCATATCTATAAGATCTATAATGCCGCGGAAGTCAGCTTCCTTGCCTATCGGCAGCTGGATTGGAACTGCGTTTGCCTTCAGTCTGTCATGCACCATGTTCAAGACATTGTAGAAGTCTGCCCCCATAATGTCCATCTTATTGACATATATCATACGTGGAACATTGTAATGGTCAGCCTGCCTCCACACAGTCTCAGACTGAGGCTCAACTCCGCCTTTGGCGCACATAACTGTTACAGAACCGTCAAGAACACGCAGCGAGCGTTCAACTTCAACAGTGAAGTCCACATGTCCCGGCGTATCGATTATATTTATGCGGGTGTCTTTCCAATGGCACGTGGTGGCAGCAGAGGTAATAGTAATTCCTCTCTCCTGTTCCTGCTCCATCCAGTCCATCGTGGCTGCTCCCTCATGAACTTCGCCAAGTTTATGAGTACGGCCTGTATAGAATAGAATTCTCTCTGTAGTTGTAGTCTTACCGGCATCTATATGCGCCATAATACCGATATTTCTTGTTTTCTCTAGCGGATATTCTCTGGGCATAAAAAGTATCTCCTGACCTCTGGGACAGCGCAGCTTCCCAGTGCTTTAAAATTTATCACCATCTGTAGTGGGCGAAAGCCTTGTTGGATTCAGCCATCCTGTGAGTATCCTCACGTCTCTTGACGGCAGCGCCAGTGTTATTGGCGGCATCCATAATTTCTCCAGCAAGACGCTCTCTCATTGTCTTTTCACTACGGGCTCTGGCAAAATTTGTGAGCCAACGGAGTCCCAGTGTCTGACGTCTGGCTGGCCTTACCTCAATAGGCACCTGATATGTTGCACCGCCAACACGGCGTGCTTTAACCTCGAGGCTAGGCATTATATTCTCAAGGGCCTGCTGGAAAACTTCCAAAGGCTCTTTCTGGGTCTTGTCTTTGATGATATCAAAGGCGCCATAGACGACCTTCTGGGCAACGCCCTTCTTGCCGTCCAGCATTATGCTGTTGGTAAGCTTTGTCACCAGAACAGAATGGTACACCGGATCCGGCAGTATCTCTCTCTTGGGAACATTACCTCTTCTGGACACTTTGCTTCCCTCCTTCATTATAAAATGATTTCACAGGTACTCGAAACGCTCTGCGTTCCGCCGCGCCCTGAGGTCATATTTCCCGGTAATATACCGAACATATATAATATAACAACAGGGCAATGCTTGTTGGTTTTAAACTTATTTCTTTCCTGCTTTTGGCTTCTTTGCTCCGTACTTGGAACGTCCCTGACGGCGGCCATCAACTCCCTGAGTATCCAGAGTACCACGGATGATGTGGTAACGAACACCAGGCAGATCCTTAACACGTCCGCCACGGATCATAACAACAGAGTGCTCCTGCAGGTTGTGGCCCACACCGGGGATATAAGCTGTTACCTCGTAGCCATTGGTTAAACGGACACGGGCAATCTTACGAAGAGCTGAGTTAGGCTTCTTAGGTGTAGAAGTCCTTACCGCAGTGCAAACGCCCCTCTTCTGAGGTGATGAAAGGTTTGTCTCACGGTTCTTCAGCGTGTTAAGTCCCCTCTGCAGGGCCGGTGACGTGGACTTGTAGGTGACAGTCTGTCTGCCCTTCCTGACAAGCTGGTTTATCGTCGGCATTTTCTTCCTCCTTTCCAGAAAATCTCTTTTATTTTAATGGGAAATAAAATTCCCGTTAAAACCATGTTATCACTGCGGATTTTTGGGCGCAAAAGTCCCATAACTCCACGCAGAGAAAGATTTTATCACATCTGGCAGTTCTAGTCAATACTTTTCTGCTTTTCACATGATTATATTCTGTATATCTGTAATTTTAAGAAAAGATACCGCGTTGCGGTATCTTTTCTTAAAAAGCTGAAAAGTGTTAAATCGCATTACTTGCATTCAAAAGTGCTGACAAATCTACATCCGGTTCGGTCTCAATGACAACCTTATCATCGTCATCAGGCTCGTATACCTCCCTGTACATGGAAAGTCCAGATCCTGCAGGAATTAGCTTTCCTATGATGACATTCTCTTTAAGGCCGATCAGGTGGTCAACTTTACCCTTAGTTGCAGCCTCAGTGAGAACCTTTGTCGTCTCCTGGAACGACGCTGCTGACAGGAACGACTCCGTTGCCAGGGACGCTTTTGTAATACCCATAAGCAGATGCGTGTACTCAGGATATTTAAGCTCACTCTCCCCTGCGGCTTTCCTGGCGTCCAGCTTCTCAATCTCTTCACGGACCTCCAGAATATCAACCGTAGAGCCGGACAAAAGGTTTGTATCGCCGGCATCGTCAACACGGACTTTACGCATCATCTGACGTACGATAACCTCGATGTGCTTATCGCTTATATCAACGCCCTGTTGCCTGTAGACTCTCTGTACTTCATTTATAAGATAATCCTGGGTCGCATCGCGGCCGAGTATACGCATAATATCATGTGGGTTCAGCGCGCCGTTTGTAAGGATATATCCCTTTTCGATGGTGTCGCCATCTTTCACCCTGATTCCGGCGTTATGTGCAACAGAATACACTTTTACTTCTCCGTCATCAGGATTAGTCACGGTTATTGCCACAAGAGCGCCCTTATGCGTATCCTCAAGCGACACGCGTCCGGAAATCTCCGACATAACGGCCATCTTCTTTGGCTTTCTTGCCTCGAAGAGTTCCTCAACACGTGGAAGACCCTGAGTAATCTCAACGCCGTGCTCACCGCCGGCGACGCCACCGGTATGGAAAGTACGCATGGTCAACTGCGTGCCAGGCTCGCCGATTGACTGGGCCGCTATAACTCCAACCGCTTCTCCGGCGTTCACGGTTTCACCTGTTGCCAGATTCAGACCGTAACATTTGGCGCACACGCCGCTCTTGGCCTCGCAGGTAAGGACGCTGCGGACCTTTACCTTGTCGATTCCGTGAGCTGTAAGCACATCAGCAGAATCATAGGTGAGCATCTGATCACGGGTAAACAGCACCTCTCCTGTAGTCGGGTCAGCGATGTCCTCCGCTGGGTAACGACCATGTATGGACTCGGCAAAGGACTGAATCACCTGTCCCTTATCAGTCTTTTCGCTGGCCCATATTCCATCGTGTGTTCCGCAGTCATGCTCCCTGATAATAACATCTTGGGAGACATCCACCATTCTTCTCGTAAGATATCCCGAGTCTGCAGTACGCAGCGCCGTATCGGCAAGACCCTTGCGGGCGCCGCGGCTGGAAACAAAGTACTCAAGTACTGACAGTCCCTCTCGGAAATTCGACTTGATTGGTATCTCTATGGTTTTACCGGCGGTATTGGCCATAAGTCCGCGCATTCCGGCCAGCTGACGTATCTGCGCCATGGAGCCTCTGGCTCCGGAGTTGGCCATCATATATATCGGGTTAAACTCGTCAAGAGTATTCTGCAGCGCCTCTGTTACCTCTTTTGTTGTGTCCTCCCACTCAGCAACAACAAGCCTGTACCTCTCGTCATCAGTTATAAGGCCGCGTTTGAACATCCTCTCAATATCAACAACCTTCTTCTCTGTGGCAGAGATAAGCGCCTGCTTAGCGTCAGGTACGGTCATATCGGATATGGATATGGTGATTGCGCCCTTAGTCGAATATTTGAATCCCTGTGCCTTTATTGCGTCAAGCACTTCCACAGAGATTTCAAAGCCGTGCTTTTCAATACACCTGTCTATTATCTTGCCCAGCTCTTTCTTCCCAACGAGGAAGGATATCTCCATATCCAGCTCATGCTCAGGATCAGAACGGTCTACAAATCCCAGATCCTGTGGAATTGGATTGTTAAAGATAATACGTCCTACAGTCGTCTCAATAAGACCGGCGCGTATTTCTCCGTTTATCTCCCTGCTCACCCGCACTTTAATTGGCGAGTGCATACCCACATCGCCGCTCTGATAAGCCATAATGGCCTCATCAGGGGAGATGAACGCTTTGCCGGTTCCCTGCTCCTCACGTATAAGCGTAAGCTAATAGCAGCCGAGCATCATATCCTGCGTAGGTACCGTAACAGGGCGGCCATCTCTTGGATGGAGTAGGTTGTGAGCGGAGAGCATCAGTATTCTGGCCTCCGCCTGAGCTTCGGAGGAGAGTGGCACATGTATTGCCATCTGGTCGCCGTCAAAGTCTGCGTTATACGCTGTACAGACCAACGGATGGAGCCTCAGGGCTCTTCCCTCTACAAGAATCGGCTCAAAAGCCTGTATTCCCAAACGGTGCAGAGTCGGGGCGCGGTTCAAAAGCACAGGATGCTCTTTAATCACCACTTCCAGCGCATCCCACACCTCTGTGCGTCCTTTGTCCACCATTTTCTTCGCAGATTTGATGTTATTTGCTATTCCATCCTCCACCAGCTTTTTCATAACGAAGGGTCGGAACAGTTCAATGGCCATCTCCTTAGGCACGCCGCACTGATAGAGCTTCAAATCAGGTCCCACAACTATAACTGAACGTCCGGAATAGTCCACACGTTTTCCCAGGAGGTTCTGACGGAAGCGTCCCTGTTTTCCTTTCAGCATATCTGAAAGAGACTTCAGAACTCTTGAATTGGCGCCAGTTACAGCCCTGCCCCTTCTGCCGTTGTCCATAAGGGCATCAACAGCTTCCTGAAGCATTCTCTTCTCATTACGCACGATTATATCTGGGGCATTAAGGTCAATAAGTCTCTTAAGGCGGTTATTCCTGTTTATAACCCTCCTGTAGAGATCGTTCAGGTCAGAAGTGGCGAAGCGGCCGCCGTCAAGCTGAACCATGGGGCGAATCTCCGGCGGGATAACAGGCAATACGTCAATTATCATCCACTCTGGTTTATTACCGGACTTCAGGAAAGACTCAACAACCTCAAGGCGTTTGACCAGCTTGGCCTTCTTCTGTCCAGTGGCATTTTTAAGTTCCTGCCTGAGCTGGGCCGAAAGCTGGGCGCAGTCTATCTGGCTCAAAAGTTCCTTTATCGCCTCAGCGCCCATACCGGCTTTAAAATCGTCTTCATACTTCTCCCGCATGTCTCTGTACTCTTTCTCAGAGAGAAGCTGGTTTTTCTGAAGAGGCGTATCGCCGGGGTCGGTAACAATATAAGCGGCAAAGTAGAGCACTTTTTCAAGTATTCTTGGAGTGAGGTCCAGCATCAGGCCCATCCTTGACGGAATACCCTTAAAATACCATATGTGGCTTACAGGCGCCGCAAGCTCAATATGCCCCATACGCTCTCGGCGCACTTTGCTGCGTGTAACCTCAACGCCGCAGCGATCACAGATCTTGCCCTTATAACGTATTTTCTTATACTTTCCGCAGTGGCATTCCCAGTCCTTGGTAGGCCCAAATATTCTCTCACAAAAGAGGCCGTCCCTCTCAGGCTTAAGAGTACGATAGTTAATGGTCTCCGGCTTTTTTACCTCGCCATGTGACCATTGGCGTATCATTTCCGGAGAAGCGATTCCAATTTTAATGGCTTCAAATGGTGCATAGCTCATTATCACTCGTCCTCCTCGTTAAAAACATATTCCGGCTCCGAATCATCATCTGACATCAGGTCAAAATCGTCAGCGTCGTCTCCCCCATCGTCATCGGGTATATCCACATCTTCGATGGCGTATCCCGCCGACTCGATCTCATCGTCATTGGAAGAATACCGCTCATTCTCCACATCCCTGAAGCCATGGACATAATCGTCGTCATCGTCGTCCTTCAGTTCTATCTCGTTTCCATCCTTATCAAGCACGCGTATATCAAGGCACAGCGCCTGGAGTTCTTTTACAAGTACCTTAAACGACTCCGGCACTCCCGGCTGCGGTATATTATGGCCTTTGACAATCGCCTCATATGTGCGGACACGGCCAGTAACGTCGTCAGACTTAACAGTCAGTATCTCCTGAAGAGTATAGGCAGCTCCGTATGCCTCCAGAGCCCACACTTCCATCTCTCCGAATCTCTGGCCGCCAAACTGAGCTTTTCCGCCCAGAGGCTGCTGAGTCACCAGCGAGTACGGGCCGGTGGATCTGGCATGGATCTTATCGTCGACCAGGTGGTGGAGTTTGAGGAAGTACACATAACCTACAGTTACAGGGTTATCAAAAGGCTCTCCTGTACGTCCGTCATAGAGCACGCTCTTTCCATCTGTCCTTAATCCGGCTTCGCCAAGGAGATCCCTGATCTCCTTTTCGTTTGCTCCGTTGAATATTGGAGTTGCCACTTTCCAGCCCAAAGCCTGAGCAGCATATCCAAGGTGAACTTCAAGCACCTGTCCAATGTTCATTCTGGAAGGAACTCCCAACGGGTTTAGGACTATATCCAGCGGCGTTCCATCAGGCATATACGGCATATCTTCTTTAGGCAATATACGCGAGACAACGCCCTTATTTCCATGGCGGCCGGCCATCTTATCGCCTACGGATATCTTCCTCTTCTGGGCGATATAAACGCGCACCACCTGGTTCACCGAGGGATTCAGTTCATCGCCGTTTTCCCTGGTAAATACCTTAACATCGACGACTATGCCGCTCTCTCCGTGGGGCACCTTCAGAGAAGTATCGCGCACTTCCCTGGCCTTCTCTCCGAATATGGCCCTGAGAAGCCTCTCCTCCGCCGTCAGGTCAGTCTCTCCCTTAGGAGTAACTTTACCCACCAGTATATCTCCTGCGTGCACCTCGGCTCCTATGGAGATTATGCCCCGCTCATCCAGATATTTCAGAGAATCCTCACCTACGCCAGGAATATCCCTTGTTATCTCCTCGGGACCCAGCTTTGTATCTCTGGCGTCAATCTCGTGCTCTTCTATATGGATTGATGTGAACACATCCTCCATCGCCAGCCGCTCTTTTAGCAGTATAGCGTCCTCGTAGTTGTCTCCTTCCCAAGTCATACATCCGACAAGGATATTCTTACCAAGGGCTATCTCTCCGCCCGATGTGGACGGGCCGTCGGCCAGGACATCACCCGCCTCGACTCTATCGCCTGCGGAGACTATGGGCCTCTGGTTTATACATGTGCCCTGGTTGGATCTGGCAAACTTTGTCAGGTGATAATCTTTAATCTCACCGCCGTCATATTTAACAGTAATTGTATCCGCATCAACATAAGTTACAGTACCGGCGCCGGAAGCGCATATCACAACGGCTGAATCCACAGCGCACTTATGCTCAATTCCCGTGGCGACTATCGGAGCCTGCGTTACCAACAGAGGAACCGCCTGGCGCTGCATGTTAGCTCCCATCAGCGCACGGTTTGCGTCGTCGTTCTCAAGGAACGGGATCATCGCGGTAGCAACAGACACCATCATTCTTGGAGAGATGTCTATATAATCCACCATGTGCTTTTCTAC
The DNA here is from genome assembly GCA_944385785.1 of uncultured Oscillospiraceae bacterium. Classification (GTDB taxonomy): domain Bacteria; phylum Bacillota; class Clostridia; order Oscillospirales; family Oscillospiraceae; genus RUG626. Next base: position 11,990 of record CALWYO010000048.1, read on the forward strand.
TTCTATGATCTCATCCCTGTGCCGGCATATAATACGGTCATGGAGCAGAGCTCCATCTTCGTCTCTTGGCTCTGAAGCCTGGGCCACATAGAACTGGTCCTCCATATCGGCCGTAAGGTAGTCTACCTGGTCGGTGACGCGTCCGCTTTCCTTATCAATTTTCTGATAAGGGGCCACCAGGAATCCATATTCATTCACCTTTGCATACGAAGCCAGATATGATATAAGTCCAATGTTCGGGCCTTCAGGGGTCTCTACAGGGCACATGCGTCCATAGTGGCTGTAGTGTACGTCACGCACATCGAAAGATGCCCTCTCCCTGGAAAGTCCTCCTGGTCCCAGAGCAGAAAGACGCCTCTTATGGGTAAGCTCAGCCAGAGGGTTAGTCTGATCCATAAACTGTGAAAGCGGGCTGGAGCCAAAAAACTCCTTAATCGCCGCCGTCACGGGACGAATATTAATCAGGCTCTGGGGCGTCACAACATCCATGTCCTGCAGCGTCATGCGCTCCCTGATCACGCGCTCCATACGTGAAAATCCTACGCGGAACTGATTCTGGAGCAATTCGCCTACGCTACGCAGGCGCCTGTTGCCCAAATGGTCAATATCGTCGGTCTCTCCCGCTCCATGGGCCAGGCTGTCTAAATAGTTTACAGACGCAAAGATATCATCTGGGATTATATGTTTAGGTACGAGAATATCTACATTTTCCTTTATGGCATCCTTGAGTTCTTCACCTGTATATTTCTCTAAAAGGTCTTTTAAAATTATCCAGCGCACACGTTCCTTGATTCCAAGTTCCGTCAACGGGTCAAAATCGACGAATCTGTTGAGCCAGACCATTCCATTTGAGAATATCTTTACCTCTTTACCTGCCTCGCTCTTAACATACGCCTCAATAACACCCAGCCTGTCCAGTTCCTCAGCTTTAGCGCGGGTAACTGTCTCACCGGCCTCTGCAACTATTTCTCCTGTAAGCGGATCTGCAATTGGCCTGGTAAGCGTTTTTCCATTGATACGTGTCCATACAGCAAGTTTCTTATTAAACTTATAACGTCCAGCTGTGGAAATATCATATCTGCGAGGGTCAAAGAAGAGGTTATATATAAGCGTCTCGGCAGAATCTATAGTGGGGGGATCGCCAGGGCGCAGCCTTCTGTATATTTCAAGCAGGGACTCTTCACGCGTTTTGCAGGCGTCTTTGTCAATAGTAGATACTATACGCTCATCTTCGCCAAACACCTGCTTAAGTTGCTCGTTTGTGACAGCTCCAACTTCTCCGCCGCTCATCGAAAGCCAGGTATATGGATCCTCGGTACGACGGCCTACGGCTCTCAGGAAACATGTTATCGGCAGTTTACGGTTCTTGTCGATGCGGACATTAAACATATCGGAAGCGTCCGTCTCATACTCCAGCCAGGCGCCTCTATATGGTATCACAGTAGTGGCATAAACTGGGATATTTGTCTTATCCAGACTTCTCTCATAATACACGCCAGGGCTGCGTATAATCTGCGAAACGATGACTCTCTCAGCACCATTTATGACAAAGGTGCCGCCCTCTGTCATAAGGGGAAAGTCACCCATAAATATCTCCTGCTCCTTAATCTCCTCCGTCTCTTTATTTCTGAGGCAGACACTGACTTTAATAGGAGCGGCGTATGTGGCGTCTCTGGATTTGCATTCGTCTACTGAATACTTGGGCGGTTCGTCCATTTTGTAGTCCAGGAACGAAAGTTCAAGGTTGCCCGTGTAATCCGTGATTGTAGCCACATCCTTGAACACTTCTCTCAAACCTGTTTTCAGAAACCACTCATATGAATCCTTTTGAATCTCCAGAAGATTCGGCATGTCCTGGATTTCCTGAGATTTGGCAAAACTCTTTCTCAGGGTCTTGCCGTACCATACGTCCTTTGGCACTGGCTTCACTCCTTCATATGTTCTCCCCTGCGCGTTTATGACACGCCCGGGGGCGTTGCACTTTTTTACGTCAACTCGCTTGATTTTCACAGCCGTTGTGGTATAGTAAATAACGTAATCTTGACAATGGATATTTGTCCCTACTCGGCAAGAAAATCGATTAATTATACCATGAATAGATTGGTATGTCAAGCTATATTTTGGCAAAACCGCGTGTTTTGTCAATTTTTATTTGCTTTTTATAAAAGCTGAAATTCACTGTTGACAAACTCCAACTTTCTGATATAATAGCTATGCTTTGCGAGAGTGCTGGAATAGGTAGACAGGCACGTTTGAGGGGCGTGTGTCGAAAGGCGTGTGAGTTCAAGTCTCATCTCTCGCACCAAAAGGACATCCTGTTGGATGTCCTTTTTGCTGTTCAGGCGCAAATTCTTTATTAGCTTTATTAAAAATTAAAATCCGCATGGGACCTGGTTGCGTTTCCCATGCGGATTTTCTTTATTCCTTCTGATTTTTGATATCCAACTTAACCTGGACAAATTCGGCGTGGGCCTTCTGTCTCTCATCCTGGCTTGCATCATTACAGTCTACCAGGCTCTCCAAGCTGTCGGCCAGCTTGGTCTTGTCGCCCATCTCCCGGGCGGCTTTGACCTGCAGGCGCAGGCACTGGACGTTGTTGTATGATTCAACTTGAGCCAGCATTGAATAGGCTGCCCAGGGAGATCCGCTTTCCATGAGTTTTTCCGCTTCCTGGGCAATCTCCGAGAGGATACGCCCGCGTATCTCACTATACCGCTCCTCGCCTGTGATATCAAGGCAGGTGTCACAGTATTTAAGGCCCCGCCCCACCGACTGGCTCCAGCCTGGGCGTTTTTGCTCCATGTTCTTAAGGAAGGCCTCCAGAAGTTCCTGACATGCCAGCGCCGACCCTCTGTCGGCCATACGTCGAACAGTGAAGGTATCCCCTTCCTCTTTGGCCTTCAGATACTCCTTGTCATACTCCCTGGACTTTATCTTCCTGTAGGCGGCCATGCCGTCCCTTACGGCAACACTGAAGCCCATCTCCTTTATCTCTTCCAACTTCTTTCTGGCGGCCTCCGGGTCTTCCTCCATTATGGACATAGCCTCGTTCACCAGACCCCGCACGTAGGCCGTGCGCCTGTCAAGGCAGAACCCCAGGCCCTTGTCCTGGGCCAGTTTATATCCATCGCGGGAGAGCTCCTGCATTATCTCCGTAGCGTTGATAGGGTCCTCCTCAAATCCGCCCCTCCCCGCGCACAAGAGCATGGCGTATACGTATCGGCAGCTTTGCGTATCGCCCATATTGGCGTACTTCAAGGCCAGCTCGTCATCCTGGGGCCAGGGTCCCTCCCCCTTAAAGTACCCCAGGGCCAGGTTCCCGGGGGCGTTTTTGTCGCCCAGCTCCGCCGCCTTGGTGTAAAGCTCCATGGCCCGCCGCTGGTCCTTTTCGACGCCTCTGCCCGAATTATATAAATTGGCTAAATTGTTATAAGCGCCGGGGACGTCCAGCTCCACGGCCTTCTCATACCAGTTGGCGGCTTC
>CALWYO010000049.1 GCA_944385785.1 uncultured Oscillospiraceae bacterium
CCAGCAGCTGCGGGCGAGACTACTAACTACTTTATGCAACATAGTCCAGAGAGGCAGGTACCATACACAGTTTTAAATGATGGACCAGCTGGTCTGCGTCTTATTACTCATATTCAGGCTGATAAAAATGGCAGCATAGTTGTTTTAGACCCACTTCTTTCCTATGAAGGTGGCGAATTTGTAACAGATGGTGGAGGGTATGTAGAAGGATATGATGATTATTATCAGTATGCAACCGCTTTTCCAATATCCATTCAGTTAGCAAGTACATGGAACCAAGAGCTTCTATATCAAATTGGAAGACAGGTTGCTTTTGAAATGGAGAAATATGATATTGACTTGTGGCTTGCACCAGGACTTAATCTTCATAGGAATCCATTATGTGGGAGAAACTTTGAATATTTTTCTGAAGATCTGTTTGTAAGTGCCGCGGCGTCAATATCTCTGGTAAATGGTACGCAATCTATTTCAGGACGTGGAGCCACGATCAAACATATGGCTGCAAACAATCAGGAAGCGGCAAGAACTTCACACAACAGCGTAGTTTCGGAGAGAACTATGCGGGAATTATACCTTAAAGGTTTTGAACTAACAGTAAAATATTCAAATCCATTTGCAATCATGACTTCGCTGAACTGTGTGAATGGACCTCACGGGACTAATAATAAGGATATTGCTACGTATGTAGTCCGAGATGAGTGGAAGTATGATGGCGTAGTTATGACTGACTGGAACACTACTACACCGGAAAGAGGAGCAAGCACAATTGGGTGCATTAATGCAGGAGACGACTTAATTATGCCTGGGTCTAATGATGATTGGGAGAATCTTCACAAGGCACTCCACAATATTTCAGGAACTGGTGAATGTGTGACGTTGGGTTCAATACAAAAATGTGCAAAACACGTATTAAATTATATTTTACGTACGAATAGGATTTGGGAATTTTTACTATGATATTGTCCTCCTGCTAAAACAGGAGGACAATATCATAAATATCATTATTATATTAATGTAACTTAATATTAAAGTGATTCATACTTACATTGGTATTGCATAATAATATGAATAACTTTCAGCACAAAAATTTTCCTGACTCTGTGTCAAAAACACCCACGTCAGTGATGCGTATAGAGGGGAGTACAGGTAGAGCCATAAAACTGAGAGTGATAAACGGATCGATATCGTTGCAGATACCAAGACTATGGGCTATTTCAAGCATATTGTCAAGCTGTACTATGAATTCGTTTGCAGGAAGGGAACTCATAAGCCCTCCAACTTCTAAAGGTAAAAGTCCTAAAACTTCTCCGTCTTTCACAATTGAGTAACCGCCGTGACAATTTTCAAGTGCTTTAGCGGCGGTAAGCATGTCGCTGTCATTGTCGCCAACGATTATCATATTGTGTGAATCATGAGCTACAGTGGTGGCGATAGCGCCATGACTCAAGCCGTATCCGGATATCAGACCGACGCTGGAAAAGCCTGTGGCATTGTGCCTTTCAACAACTGCAATTTTTCTCAAGTTACCACAGCTAATTGCATCTGACACTTCAGATGCTGCGACAACAGATTGACTGGTAACTATTTGGCCAGGTATCATCTCTATTACAGGATATGTGTCCAAGGTGGGAAGTCCAAATGTTTTTTCTGACAATTCGGGAAGATGAACACTGTCAAAAATTTTGGAATTCTGTGTGCTGTATGATGATTCCGGCCAATTTTCTATATGCCCATGGTTCACTGAAAGCTTACCGTCTTTATATACACTGTGTATATTAAGAGATTCTAAATCTTCTAATATAACTATGTCAGCCACATAGCCTGCGGCAATGGCACCAAGCGATTTAAGCCCGTATATTTGAGCTGCATTAATTGTGGCCATCTGAATGGCGTCCCTGACATCCAGCCCAAGGCCTTTTGACATTAATATGTTATGTATTATTGTACCCTCTCGGCAGATATCGGAGAGGTGCTTATCGTCAGTGCAAAATGCCAGCCTTCTTGTATCTATTTTTGACTTTATAACGCCGGAAATAATATCCGTCAGATTGCGAGAGGCACTTCCTTCACGAACAAGAACAGCTAAACCGGCATTTAATTTTTCCCTGGCTTCCTGCCAAGTCACGCTCTCATGGTCTGTCAATATTCCCGCTATAACGTATCCCTGGAGAGCTTTGCCTGTTAAAGAAGGCGCGTGACCGTCGATTATGTGATTGAAGAATACAGATAATTTGTCCATTACGTTTTTGGAGCAATTGATCACACCGTTTGTGTCCATCATTTCTCCAAGTCCAAGAACGTGAGGATTATTTAGATATTTTGATAATTCCGTGCTGGATAATGTGGCTCCATTGTGTTCAAAATCAGAAGAGGGGACACAGGAGGGGAGTTGAATAAAATAATTTATAGGAATGGAACTGGCAGAATTCAGCATAAAATCTATGCCATCGCATCCGGCGACATTTGCTATTTCGTGTGGATCGGTAATAAGCGTGGTAACACCGTGGCGCAATTCTTCACGGCAGTATTCAGCTGGAGTAACCATTGAACTTTCAACATGACAATGGGCGTTTATAAGGCCGGGTATGGCGTATTTGCCGGTTAAGTCAACAGTGACCTGTCCGTTGTAATTTCCAATGCCTACAATAATTCCTGAATCGACAGCTATATCTGCGTTTACTATATCCTTTGTAAATACATTTAAGATTTTTAGACCTTTTAAAACCAGCTCTGGCTGATCTGCGCCTGACGCTAGGCGAATTTGCCTGGATAGATCCATGAAGCCACCTCCATTTCGTATAGAACATTAAAACGTATTATACTGATTTTGCATCAGTGTGATACGTTTGTCAATAAAAATATCCCGGAGCATTAGCTCCGGGATATTTCAAACTCATTTATTCAGATTTGACTCAAGCTCATTAAGGCACTCAGTCAGCTCTTTTGGCAGCTTGCTGCCGAACTTACCGTAGAATTCCTTAATACCGTCGACTTCCTGTTTCCACAGATTGGTGTCAACAGTGAGCAGCTCTTTCATAGTATCCAGTGAAACCTCACCCTCAAGACCTTCAATGTTGATATCCTCGGGCTTTGGCATATAACCAATCGGGGTATCCACAGCGTCAATCTCGTCGAAACAGCGCTTCATGATCCACTCAAGAACACGCATGTTGTCGCCAAATCCAGGCCAGATGAAGTTGCCGTCATCGTCAAGACGGAACCAGTTTACGTTAAATATTTTCGGCGGATTGGCAACTTTCTTGCCCATGTCTATCCAGTGCTGCCAGTAGTCAGCCATATGGTAACCGCAGAAGGGGAGCATAGCCATTGGATCGCGGCGAACTACGCCGACAGCGCCAGTAGCAGCAGCAGTGGTTTCGGAGGCCATAATGGAGCCTACGAATACACCGTGATCCCAGCTCCTGGACTGGTATACCAGAGGAGCAGTCTTTGCACGGCGACCGCCAAAGACGATTGCAGAGATGGGAACACCCTGAGGATTGTCAAACTCTTTAGAGATGCACGGGCAGTTTTTAGCAGGCGCGGTGAAACGGGAGTTGGGGTGTGCGCCCTTTGAGCCATCGGAGGGATCCCAGGGTTCACCCTTCCAGTTGAGAGCACCAGTGGGAGGATTCTTGTCCATGCCTTCCCACCAAACGGTGCCATCGGCCTTAAGCACAACATTTGTAAATATAGTATTCTTCTGAGTGGATATCAGAGCGTTGGGGTTGGACTTCATGCTTGTGCCGGGGGCAACGCCGAAGAAACCATTCTCTGGGTTGACGGCCCAGAGACGGCCATCAGGACCTGGACGCAGCCATGCGATATCGTCGCCGACACACCAGACTTTATAGCCCTTCTTTGCATATACCTCGGGAGGAATAAGCATAGCCAAGTTTGTCTTGCCGCAAGCAGACGGGAAGGCAGCGGCGAGATAGCGAGTCTCGCCATCAGGGCTTTCAATACCCAGAATAAGCATGTGCTCAGCCATCCATCCCTCGTCACGGCCCAGGCAGGAAGCCATACGGAGGGCGAAGCACTTCTTACCAAGCAGAACGTTTCCGCCGTAACCGGAGTTAACAGACATGATGGTGTTGTCCTGGGGGAAGTGAACGATGTAGCGTTTCTCAGCATCGAGTTCAGCTTTTGAATGGAGTCCCTTTACGAAGTCGCCATCTTCGCCGATAGCATCGTAGACATCAAGTCCAACGCGGGTCATGATAGCCATGCTTACAACGACATATATAGAGTCGGTGAGCTCAATGCCGTATTTGGCAAATGGAGAACCGACAATACTCATGGAGTATGGGATAACATACATTGTGCGGCCCTTCATACTGCCATCAAAAAGCTCGTAGAGCTTGGCATACATATCCTTTGGATCCATCCAGTTATTTGTGGGGCCGGCATCCTCTTCTTTCTCACAGCAGATAAAAGTGCGATCCTCAACACGTGCAACGTCGTTTAGAGCACTTCTGTGATAAACACAGCCAGGCAGGACTTCCTGGTTGAGCTTAATGAGCTCGCCAGTTTTGTATGCTTCTTGGCGGAGCTCTTCCAGCTGTTCCTCAGAGCCATCTATCCAAAGAATCTTATCAGGCTTAGTAAGAGCAGCCATCTCATCAATCCAGCTAAGGATTTTCTGATTTTTTGTGTACATTTTATTGTCCTCCTTCTTGTTAGGGAATTAACAAGGCGCTTTAAAATCCATTTTACTCAATTTTAGCAGAATTTGCAATAGTTGTTTTGAAATTTTTAGACTTATAAAACTTTAATTTTTTGTAAAGTTCTATGTTTAAAGCAGGAAATTAATAGGTATAAAATAATAAAAACGCAATTTACAAAAAGTAAAAATTCAAAATTTTCCTTTATTGCGCTTTTGAAGCTCAAAATTATTTGCCAATTTTACAAATTCTTGGATACTGAGCTCTTCGCCTCTGACAGATTGACTTATGCCAGATTCAGTCAGCACTTCAGCTATTTCAGCTTTTGATAAACTTTTGGAGAAGGCAGAGAAAAGTGAATTCAGGAGTGTTTTCCTCCGCTGATTAAACGCGCTTCTCACAATTTGGAAGAATAACTTTTCGTTGAGAACTGCATTATTGGACTTTTTCAAAGTTAAGGAGATTACGGAACTGGTTACTTTCGGACGAGGTTCAAAACAGGATGGCGGAACATCAAATAGAAGTTTTGGATTGGTATAAAAAGAAGAATAAATTGAAAATGCGCCATATTCTTTGCTTCCGGGTACAGCGCAAATACGGTGTGCAACTTCTTTTTGAACCATTACAGTAATGGAGGAAAATATTTTTGAGCCGACAAGTTTTGTCAAGACAGGCGTTGTTATATTATACGGCAGATTGGCGCATACCACTGGCTCAAATCCTGAAAAATAATTGTTTTTCAGCTGGATAAGGTCAACCGACATTATATCTCCGGATATTATTTTTACATTTGGCAGTGAGCCTACTGTTTCAGATAAAATAGGAAGTAACCGCTTGTCTAATTCTATTGAGATAACACGACCGGCTGCTTGAGAAAGAGCTTGAGTAAGGCAACCGATACCAGGTCCAATCTCAAGGACACAGTTTGCAGCAGTTATTCCAGATTCCTCTACAATGCGCTGAGGGACCCAGTTTGCTATTAAGAAATTTTGCCCCATAGATTTAGAAAAATTAAACCCATGACTATGAATAAGCTGTTTTATTACAGCAAGATCACAAAGATCCATATTTCCCTCCAATTTTAGAGTGTGCTACTGAACATTTTAGAATAAAAATGCGGCGGAAACAAGACCCGCCGCATATAGTTTATATGATTGTTGCTTAATTGTTAATCTAATACATATACAAGTGCATCGCGCACCCCAAATTGAATGCATTCATCATAGGTTTCCATAAACAAATCTATAATGTTCCGTGCTGGCTTATCACCGACAATAGCTACACCATACTCCCACGAGCCGTCTTCAGCAACAATATACACCTTTGTTCCCTGGGGAAGTGTACTAGGCAAAGCAGCTACGATTCCGACTTGAGCAGGGGCTCCGCTGTAAGTAATATTGGCTCCTGAATTATAAGTATATGCTGTTGCTGTCATATTTAGGACTTCAGAATATGTTAGAGTTTCGCCAGAAAACGTACTGACGGATTTTTCATCACCAGTATCAGAATTATCGTCGAAAGCGTCAGTTGAAATTGAATCACTTGTGTAATCCGTAGTGTTTAATGACGTCTCGTTATCCTGATTAATTGTATCAGATTCAGAATTGTCTGAGAATCCTTTCGTACCGTGAGCAATAACAGTGTCAACTGGTTCAGAAGTAATCTGCTGACTTTCAACAGCAAAGGATTCGAGGATACCGTCTACGTAGACGCCCTTGTACACGGTCTCTTTTGTGCCGACAGCGCCTTCGGTAATGACTTTGTCTGTGCCATATGGCAAATAAGGACTATCCACATATTTTGTAGAGTTCGGAATCTCTGTAATAACTGTTTTATACTCAGTATAAACGCGTGAAACTGTGATCTGCATACCGTCATAAACTTGCTCATCAAGTCCGTGGGATAATGTATCATCGCTGTCAAGAATTATATTAAGTTTCGACAAAACTGAAGCTACAGTGTCGCTTTCTGATGTGGTAAGTGTTGTATGACCATCGCATACAACAGTCACGGTCATTGGTCTGTGGACAGTAATCTGGACGAAATCTCCCATATTATCAACCTGATAATCAATAATATTTTCTTCTATGCCGGCTTCAGAAAGAACCGACTCTGGAGACTGGGAGTAAGAACTCAGCTTTATTGTTGTGTTGCCGTCTGAGATAACATAATCTATCTCTTTGCTGCCTGAAACGGCGGCAAAGATCACTGTTATGGCGCATACAACAATTACTATTGGATAAGCTGCAACCAATAATTTTTTCTGTAGGGTAGACTTGGCCGAGACCTTAAATGATGCTTTCACCAAACCACTCCTCTTCATATGAAATATTGTGCAACTATTCATTACAAATAGTTACAAATTAATACACGCGCATTATAGCACTACGCCCCACTTTTGTCAAATTTCTGGGCAAAAGCAGTAGATTGCTCCCCACATTGTCTCTTTATGTAAACTCGAAGGCGTTTTGCCGTTACTAATTCCGAGAAATTGTAACTATCTTTTAAGAAATTGTTGCCTATCTATTGTAATTTAAGAATAAAAAGAAATTTATCGAGAAAAGTATTTTTACTCTTGAAATAAGAAAGAAAGTATGCTAATATCAATGAGCACATTGTTCTATGTGTATTTCCGGGTGTGGCGAAGTTTGGTATCGCGCTTGAATGGGGTTCAAGAGGCCGCTGGTTCGAATCCAGTCACTCGGACCAAGATAAAACAGGATGAAATCTTTTGATTTCATCCTGTTTTCGTACTTGTTAAGAGATTTTAAACTGGTAATGAGTGGAATCTAATATCCTGAAAGATTTTTTATTCACGCAAGATTATTTGAGATTTAACAGGGGCTGTCAAAGGAACGTCCTGGCAATGGTTGAGCATTTGAGAAATGTGAAGCAATTTTATTTATGGTCTATGTTACATTATTCTTAAAGAAGAATTGACTGAATATTTTGCAGAAAGGATGTATTTAAATGGACAGAAGTTTGTTAAAGCAAAACCCGTTTTTCCTTGATGATGAAGACATCAAATGGGTTGAAAAGACTTTGGAAGGAATGACCAGGGAAGAAAAGGCCGGACATCTTTTTTGCATAAGTCCACAAGGCCTTGAGAGGGAGACTATAGTTGAGCAATTAAAATTGAAACCCTGCGGATTGATGCTAAGGCCATTCGACAGTAAAGATGTAGTTGATGCAGTAAATCTCATTAATGAGATATCCGATGTTCCCATGTTACTGGCAGCTGATCTTGAAAAAGGGGCAAACGGTATCTCCAACCAGGGTACAACAATGGGCTCGCCTTTGGCTATTGCAGCTACTGACGATGCAGAATATGCATATAAACTTGGTGAGGTCTGTGCTGAAGAAGGACGGGCATTAGGATTAAACTGGACTTTCGGCCCGATAGTTGACATCAACGTCAACCCATTTAATCCGATAACAAATGTACGTACTTTTGGAAGCGACAAAGACCGCGTAAAGAAAATGGGACTTGCGTACATTGAAGCTGCTCAATCAAGGGGAATGGCTGCTTCGGCAAAGCATTTCCCAGGTGATGGTATTGATTTCCGCGATCAGCACATTGTCGGCACGACTAATAGCCTCTCTGTGGAAGAATGGAACAATTCATTTGGAGATATATACAAAGCATGTATTGACGCAGGGACGATGTCAATAATGGTAGGGCATATATACCAGCCTGCATGGGCAAAGAAGATTAACCCTGAACTTAGGGACAAAGATATGCTGCCAGCAAGCATGTCGCCAGAGCTTGTCCAGGGACTGCTCCGAGGAGAACTGAACTTTAATGGTGTCATTGTTACCGATGCCACTACCATGACTGGTTTTATGGAGGCAATGCCACGGCCGCAGTTAATCCCTCAAGTTATTGCATCGGGAGTGGATATTATACTGTTTTCTTTAAATTTTGCACAGGATGTAAAGTACATTCTTGCCGCTATGGAAAACGGTACACTCAATGAGGCGCGTGTAGATGAGGCTATAACGCGTATTTTAGCTATGAAAGCAGCGTTGGGCCTCCATAAGAAAATAGAAAAGGTAGACCTGGAAAAAGCTGAACAAATTGTCGGCAGCGAAAAACACTGGTCATGGGCCACAGAAATTGCAGATAAATCAGTTACTCTTGTAAAAGAAGAAAATGGCGTACTGCCATTAACACCTGAAAAATATAAGAGGATACTATTTATACCCATTGAAGGTCAGCCTGACAAATTTGCACATAACCGAATTAGGAGCGGCGCCAGTGCCATGATGGGTGAATTGCTAAAGAAGGAAGGGTTTGAGCATGTTGAGATTTTGTCTCAAGATTCGGAGACATTCCAACATATGCGGGTAGTTGAGTGGGTGCAGGAACATTTTGACGCCATTGTGTATTGTGCAAACTTTGGAACAACTTCTAATCAGACAGTAGTACGTGTGCAGTGGCCTAATAACAATATGAGCTGGTGCCCAAATTTTGTGCACACGATTCCGACGATATTTATTTCAATTGAAAATCCGTATCATCTTATCGATGTGCCCCGTGTTAGGACATATATTAACGCGTATAGCCCGACAGATACGACTATTAAAGCAGTAGTTGATAAACTTGTTGGAAGATCAGAGTTTAAAGGTACAAATCCAGTTGATCCTTTCTGCGGACTTTGGGAAGCAAAATTATGATGAGAAAGGAAGAAAATTAAATGGCTGTTTTTCATGTTAACTTTATGTCTAAAAAGTTATATCGGACGGTGAATTTTACAGCAATTATACCAACAGATAAGTTCAGCTTTTTAAATCCGGAACAGGTGATTACGCCTAATAAGTTCAAGACGCTTTATCTGCTCCATGGCGTTTTTGGCAGTGAGGATGACTGGCTCTACGGCACGCGCATACAGAGATGGTCCAATGAAAAGAATCTGGCGGTTATAATGCCGGCAGGAGAGAACGCTTTTTATAT
>CALWYO010000050.1 GCA_944385785.1 uncultured Oscillospiraceae bacterium
TCATACACCTTTTCAAACCCCTCCGGCAGGCCGGTTATCACGTACCCCAGAAGGGAGTTGTCCTCTTCTCCCGTATCCTGGCCAAAACTGAGGCGCGTATCGATATCGGTAGTCTCCGTCAACAGGCTAAGAACGCCGCTTCGCACCTGGGGTATGGAGGCATAGGCCGTCACCAGCAAGCACATAAGCAGACACACCGCCACGGCAACCCGCTGGGCCGCTTTTTTCACTTTTCTTATCCGCGCTCTTTTCGCCTGCTTTTTAGAAAGTCTCTCTATAAGGCGTCTCCACTTCCTGTCCTGGCTCTCTGAGATCTGGCATTTCGGATCTTTTTTCATCTCCTCCAGAGCTTTCTCAAGCTCTTCACTCTCTTCTCTGGCCGCTTTCGCCATAAGCAGCCTGAACAGAGCATCCTCATAGTCTTCAACAGGTCTATCTCTTAACGACATCGTCAAAATCCCCTTCTTCCATCAACGCTACCAGTTTCCGCTTCGCTCTTGTCAGCATGGACCTCAAGGAGCTTTTCTTACATCCCAACTGACTTGCCAGCTCGTCGTCACTCAGGTTCTCCAAATATTTTCCTTCCATCAAGATCCTGTATTTTTCCGGTAATCTCTCTATGTACTGTCTCACTTCACTATCACGCTCCTTTCCGATAACCTTCTCCTCCACTACTCTCAGCTCTTCAGTAGTCAGCTCTGGCACGTCTTCAAGCTGGCAGTCAACAATTATGTCCTTACGTCTCTTCTCGCGTTTCAAGTGGTTTATGCAGTGGTTCCTTACAGTCTGTTTGATGTAAAATACCAGTTCCGCCTTCCCGTACATTCCCTGCAAAACCTTTTTCTTATTAAACAACTTCTCAATTACCGTGCTGACTATATCCTCCGCATCCGACATTCCCACAAATCCTAAAGCCGTTTGAACCATCATCACCTTATAATTTTCATAGACTTTCTCTGAAAACAGTTGATCGCTGTCTTCTGAACATGGGTCTTTTCTATCTCTCTTTCCCATTTTCATCCATCCCGTATCTCTATATTATTGCAATACCTTATGGCAATTTCCACCCCTATATATGTAAACAATTAAGGCACACAATTTGCAGCACTAAATTATCATTTTTCCCCGTATTTTTTCGTATTTTTATGATTACGGGAAAATATTCTACAAATTATGTAAAAACAGCGCCAATAATTGATTAAATTCCTGTACAGCAACGCTATTTGGGCCTAAAATTCTTTACAATGTGTACATTGAAATAAAAGTACAGTAAAAGGGGGCCAATAATGCTAAACATAGGAGATAAAATAACCAAATTGCGAAACATCAACAACCTGACCCAGATTGAACTGGCCAGCGCGCTTCACACATCCAACAGCAGCATTTCTGCCTATGAGACGGGCGCCCGCATACCGTCTATCGACATGGTAATAGAAATTTCCAGGTTCTTTAACGTGTCTTCCGACTATTTGCTGGGCCTTTCTGATAGTACGGCCATCCCTTTAAACATGGGCGCTGACTTTTGCGACGGCGTCACTCTGTCAGCCATACTCAATATGATTAACAGCCTGCTTCTTGAACAAAAGCGGGCTTTTCTGATTCTGCTTAAAAGCGTAACATTTTACTCTGAGATGTCCGGAATTCAATTAGATAAAAACAGGAAGCAATAAATTTCAAACAAAAAAAGACATACCTGAGAGAAAATTCTCAGGTATGTCTTTTTGTTTGCACATATTTCCATAGACAAAATTGCTGCATTTTCGACTTTAAAATTGTTTATAAATTATAGCAGCAAGAGTTCCTGTTTTTCCTGTTGCTCAATACCGGAAATACGGTACGGATGTAACTTCAAATACTCTGTATATCTGGCACATTCTCCCTTAATATGTAGAAAAGGGGAAGATTTTGTGGAAATATCAAAGATTATGGCTTCTGTAATCAGAGCTTTTAAAGACGAAAGCGGAAAAACATTGTCAGAGTTCTCCGAAGAGCTGGAGATATCCCGCTCCACGCTGCAGGAGTATCTATCCGGACACGGTAATCCAAACCTGAGCACATTGGAGCACCTGGCAAAAAAGCTGGGCACAGACGTCACATTCCTTATAACCGGTTCTTTCCATGATAGCCAATTCAGAGTTTTGCTGAAACTTATGGATATATTGCACCTGCTGTCAGGGTTATCACCGTGCAGGTGGAAAAAATTTGCAGAACTGATGCTGGAACTTATATCGCTTTGGGAAGAGGGTGAAAAAGATGCATAGGGTTTCCGAAACATCCCCGGAATCCGCAGTCTCATTCAGAACTCCAATGGCCGTTACCGCCGTGAGAAGTTATAAGACCCGCACGGGCAGCACTACCTTTCCGGTGTGCCCCAGATGCGGCATAACCATGGAGCATGAGTACCAGTCTTACTGCGACAGATGCGGTCAGGCCTTAAATTGGAGGCGGTTCTCAAAGGCAAAAGTTATTTTCTGATTACATCCACCTTTATCTATACCCCTATATGAATAGACCGGCGCGAGAGTTTCGCGCCGGTCTATTCATAACAAAATATATCGCAGTGTCTATGAAAATCAGGCTTTCCTGGTCTTACCCATATTCGTCAGCATCTCAACTGTCGCCGGATCATAGTGAGAGAAGAACAGACTCTCGCCTTCGTCAAGTCCGCGTATTGCGTCCATATCCTCCTCAGTGAGGGTGAAATCAAACACATCAATATTCTGTTCCATACGCTCTTTGTGGGTGGACTTGGGTATTACCACCACGTTGCTCTGCATCAGGAATCTGAGAGCTACCTGGGCCGTGGACTTCCCGTATTTCGCCCCTATATCCGCCAGGACGGCATTTGTAAAGAAATCACGACGTCCCTCTGCGAAGGGTCCCCAGGACTCATGCTGCACGCCGTATTTCTCCATATACTCATGGGGTACCTTCTGCTGCTGGAACACATGGGTTTCAACCTGGTTCACGGCAGGCGTAACCTCTACAAACTGGCACAGATCAATGAGCCTGTCGGGATAAAAGTTGCTGACGCCGATGGCCCGCAGCTTTCCGTCCTTATACGCCTCTTCCATCGCCCTGTAAGTGCCGTAATAATCTCCAAAGGGCTGGTGTATGAGAAGCAGGTCTATATAATCAGTACGCAATTTCTGAAGGGACCTGTCTATGGACGCTTTCGCGTTTTCATATCCCGCGTTGGATATCCACACCTTTGTTGTTATAAAAAGATCCTGCCTTGACACTCCGCAATTTGCGATGGCGTTTCCAACCGCGTCCTCATTGCCGTAGGACTGGGCTGTGTCAATAAGCCTGTACCCTACGCTTATGGCGTCCAGAACGCACCTTTCGCACTCCTCATTCTTTACCTGATAGACGCCGTAACCCAGCTTTGGCATCTTAACGCCGTTATTTAATACTACATATTCCATGGTCTGACCCCTTTCTTTTTTATTTATATTTTAACTTGTCTATATTCTAACCTGTCTTTCCCGCCGGCGGAAGTCTCTATTCGTTATGCAGTTTTAATCTCAGGGTTTATACACTCCCGCATATTTCCGCCAGGTCTCCCTGGGAAGTCAAAATCGGTTGACATGGAGAGCTGTGCCGTGTTATATTATTTTTATAAAATTATATATAAAAATTTATATATAATTTTATAAATGTACGACATGTATATCAGCCTGTATCGAGAAAACAACCCAAAAGGAGGAAACCTATATGAAAGTCAACATTAAGACTCTAAGCCAGTTGACAGGTTTTTCCCCCGCCACGGTATCAAACGCCCTGAACAACAAAAAGGGAGTTAATAAAGAGACAGCGGAAAAGATTTTAAGCGCGGCCAGGGAGACGGGGTATCTCTCTGAGAACCGCATAAATTCAATAAAACTTATCATATACCGTGCCAGCGGCGCCATAGTCAACGACTCCCCCTTTTTCTCCTATCTTATAGAAGGCGTTGAGGAGGAGGCCAGGAATTTTGATTACGACACATTGGTCTGCAACCTGTCAAGGCAAGCTCCTGACTTTTCAGATCGGGTGGCGGAGCTCTGCAACGACGCCTCAAGCGCCCTTCTCATCCTGGCAACAGAACTTGAGCGTGAAGACGCGCTGCGTTTTCAGTCGGCGCTGTCGCCGGTGGTAATGCTGGATAACTGGTACGAGGACCTTGACTTCAACTCGGTATTGATAGACAACACCGACGCCGCCTGCAACGCCGTCCGTTATCTCATAGGCAAGGGACATCGTAAGATCGGCTATTTGCAGGGCAGTTACCGCATCAAGAACTTCTATTACCGCCAGTCTGGCTATAAGCGCACGCTATTTGAAAACGGGCTGGAGGTGTCGCCGGAATATACCTTTTCACTGACGCCCAGCATGGAGGGAGCGCACAGGGACATGCTTCAGGCCCTTCAGGACAATCCCCCGCTGCCTACAGCTTTTTTTGCCGACAACGACATGATAGCCCTGGGCGCCATACGCGCATTGCAGCAGTGCGGTTATCGGGTTCCGGAGGATATATCGATAGTCGGTTTTGACGACCTCCCCTTTTGCGCCATATCCGACCCGCCCCTGACTACCGTAAGGGTACAGAATTTCCAGATGGGCCAGGCCGCGGTGCGCCGCCTTATAGAGCTGGCTGAATACGGCTCCGGCTACTGCACAAAAGTCCAGATCCGCAGCCACTTCATTGAGCGCGGCAGCGTCAGGGATTTAAATATGAATTAGTCCTGCCTGCCGGCAGGCAGATAAATTTTAAAAACAAGTAAGGAGGCTGACCCCATGAGAGGCAGAGAGATCAAACTTGGCTATGCGCCCACCCGCCGCAGTATTTTCAGCGCGCCTGACGCCATCAAATACCGCAGTCTTACAAAAGAGAGGCTTTCTCAGTTGGGCGTGTCCTTTGTGGACATAGACGACATAAACCCCGAGGGGCTTCTCTATGACGACAGGGACGTGGAACTCATTCTGGAGAAATTCCGCCGCGAAAAAGTAGACGGTCTTTTCGTACCCCACTGCAATTTCGGCACTGAATATGTGGTGGCCAGGCTTGCCCGCCGCCTTGGAGTGCCTGTGCTGCTCTGGGGTCCCAGGGATGAGCGTCCCGACGAGAACGGCGTCCGCCTCAGGGACAGTCAATGCGGCCTTTTTGCCACAGGTAAGGTGCTGCGCCGCTTCCAGGTTCCCTTTACATACATGACCAATTGCAGGCTCACAGACCCTGAATTTGAGAGGGGCGTCTACGATTTTCTGAAAGTCTGCAATGTGGTAAAGGTCTTCCGTAAGACCCGGATCCTGCAAATCGCCCCGCGGCCCTTTGACTTCTGGTCCACCATGTGCAACGAGGGGGAACTTCTGGAGAAGTTCAACATACAGCTCTCTCCGGTGCCCATGCCCGAACTCACATCCGAAGTCCAGAAAGCCAAGGCCGAGGGTTCTGAGGTAAAGGCGGTTATGGACTACTGCCGCGAGAATATGGACATTGCCGTTACCGACCAGCAGCTGGAGAACATCGCCGCTCTTAAAGTCGCGATGAGACGCCTTGCCAACAGGTACGGCTGCAACGCCATAGCCATACAGTGCTGGAACGCCCTGCAGGGCGAGCTGGGGATTATGCCCTGCGCCGCAAATTCGCTTCTCAACGAAGAGGGGCTCCCTGTGGTGTGCGAGACGGACATACACGGCGCTATAACGGCCGTTATGGCGGAAGCCGCCGACCTGAACCGGACCCCCTCGTTTTTCGCCGACTGGACCGTACGGCATCCTGACAACGACAACGGAGAGCTTTTGCAGCACTGCGGTCCATGGCCCCTGTCCTGCGCCAGGGAAAGGCCCACAATAGGCATGCCCCTTGCCTTTGATTACCCTGGAGCCGTTGAGGCGGAGGCAAAACACGGACTTGTGACTCTCTGCCGTTTTGACGGGGACAACGGAGAGTACAGCATGCTTATGGGTACCGCCCAGGGCATCGACGGGCCCTATACAAAGGGCACTTACCTCTGGGTTCAGGTGGCCAACTGGAAGCGTCTTGAGGCAAAATTGGTGGAAGGTCCCTACATCCACCACTGCGTGGGTATCCACAAGGACATAGTGCCCGTACTCTACGAGGCCTGCAAATACCTGGGGATAAAACCCGATCTCTTTGATGATAACGAGGAACAGATAAAGGCGTACCTGCGCGGCGAGTAAGCCGGCAAGGCCCGTTTTAAACAACTTAGTATGTCACCTGCCGGAGGAACTGTCCGCCGGCCGCCATGAAAACATAAAACAAGGAGGAAACACCTATGCAAGTGGAGCGTTGGGACGTATTCGAGGTCGCTATTAACGGTCCCAAAGACGGCAATCCCTTTACCCAGCAGAGCATTCGCGGAACTTTCCAGGGCAAAAACGAGACAGTCACAGTGGACGGCTTTTATGACGGCGACGGCGTATACAAGGTGCGCTTTATGCCGTCCTTTGAAGGGGAGTACACCTACAAAACGGACGGCAGCTTCCCTGGCGCCGAGACTTCGGGCGCTTTTACCGTAACTCCCGCCAGTGAGGGCAATCACGGCCCTGTAAGGGTGGCCTACACGTATCATTTCGCCTACGAGGACGGCACTCCGTACTATTCTGTGGGCACCACCTGCTATGTCTGGCCCCACCAGACTGAGGAGGTCCGGCAGAAAACTCTCGAGGAGCTCTCAAAAGGCTATTTCAACAAGATGCGCTTTTGCGTCTTTCCCAAGCACTACATTCACAACTTCAAGGACCCTGTGACATTCCCATATGAGGGGACTCCTGTGGATTCCTCCGGCCTTACAGAGGAGAATTTCACATATGACTCCGACTTTTCCGGAAACAACTGGGACTTTACGCGTTTTAATCCGGAGCATTTCCGCCGTGTGGAACAGGCTATTTTGGAGTTGCGGGACAGGGGCATCGAGGCGGATCTTATCGTGATGCACCCCTACGACCGCTGGGGTTTCTCCGACATGGGCAGACAGGCTGACGACCTGTACTGGAAGTACTGCATCGCCAGATTCTCCGCATACAGGAACCTCTGGTGGAGCCTGGCAAACGAGTACGACCTTATGAAAGCAAAAACTCTGGCGGACTGGGAGCACTACGCCGACCTTCTGTGTCAGCTGGACCCATATAATCACCTTCGCTCAGTCCACAACTGCGAGCCCTTCTACGATTTCACAAGGCCCTGGATAACCCACTGCTCCATGCAGCGGCAGGATCTCTACCGCCATGTGGAGTACACCGACGATTACCGCATACGCTACGGCAAGCCTGTGGTGTGGGACGAGATCGCTTACGAGGGCAACATAGATATGGGCTGGGGTAATATCTCCGGCCAGGAGCTGACCAGGCGTTTCTGGGAATCCGCCATGCGCGGAGGCTACGCCGGACACGGGGAGACTTATGTGGACCCTGAGAACGATATACTCTGGTGGAGTCACGGCGGTCAGCTTCACGGCGACAGCCCCGCCAGGATAAAGTTCCTGCACCAGATTCTCACCGAAACTCCCGGCCTTGGGCTAAAGCGCGGCCCTGGGGCTTTTGACGAGGTGGTGGGTATCCCCGACAGCAAAGTATTTACAGATTGCTACGAAATACACTACTACGGCTTTGGAAGGCCCAGTTTCAGAGACTTTACAAAAAACGACGGGGCCTCTTATCAGGTGGACGTCATTGACACCTGGGATATGACAGTCACCGACGCCGGCGTTCACAGCGGAAAATTCCGTATACAGCTGCCTGGGAAAGAGCACATGGCGGTGAGGCTCAGAAAAGTATAGTTCCCATCCCTTTTTAAATTACATCTCCATATACGTATGAAACTTCATGCGCCACGGCAACAGGACAAAGAGCCCGGCGCATGAAGTTTCGCGCGCGTGGGCCCAGCGGCCCGCGCGCTTTGATTTTATGGCCGTACCGCCGAAAGCGGCACATGGCCGTTTTTGCTATGCTTTTGCATAGCAAAAAGCTGACGCACCATTTTTAGGTGCGTCAGCTTTTTGACAGCGCCCCATAGCGGCGCGCTCCGAATTTTTTACTGAATGCTTTTTATTACCTCTCCGATGTCGCTGTTAATACATACGGATCTTTGGGCTATCTCCCTGGGCGCATACGCCTCCCCATAGTTTATACATATATAGAACGCCTTCGGGTTTTGATATGTCATCTGCCAAAAGGGATACTTGATAATGCTGGGGGTGTTCATCCCCACTCCCAGTTCTATATAGAGGATCTCCATATCCCTGTGGCGGCGCACAAAATCGTCATATCTGCCGGCTGCGGCGTACCAACCCTCATCCTGCACAAAAAGGTTATCAGACCGCAGGTTCATAGTCATAGGCTCTCCGCATACGGGGCAGTAGGGTACGAGTTCAGACGGCACCGCCATATTCTCCTGCCGCCGGACCATCTGTCCCACAGTCTCCTCATTGTCGTAGGTTTTCTGATGGCACGCCTTTGAGCATTGCCACAGGCCATAATCCCCCTGAGTGTAGAAAAGGCGCTTTTTATCAAATCCCGCCTTCTGAAAGCAATGGTCAACATTGGTGGTAAGGACAAAATAGTCCTTATCCTTCACAAGGTTGTAGAGATCCTGGTAGACAGGTTTCGGCGGATCAGTATATCGGTTCAGGAAGATAAAACGGCTCCAATAGGCCCACTGTTCCTCCAGACTCTCAAACCTGCAGAATCCCCCGGTATACATATCGTGAAATCCGTATTTTTTCTCAAAATCAGCGAAATTTTTCTGGAAACGCTCACCGTCATATGTAAATCCCGCAGAAACGGACAGCCCCGCTCCGGCGCCGATGAGCACGGCGTCAGCCCGCGCCAGTTTTTCGCGCAGTTCTTCGGATACGTTTTCTGTGTCCGCTGTATTTCTCATCATCCAGTCACCCCCAGGATCTCTTCATAGATGTGTAAGTCTTTATCCTTAAAGACGTCAAAGATAACCTTTATACTGCTGCCGCTCTCCTGAAAAAACTCCCGAACTGTCCCCACTGCTATCTGGGCCGCCGGCTCATTGGGAAAGCGGAACTCCCCTGTGGAGACGCAGCAGAAGGCGATGCTCCGGCAGCCGTTTTCCACAGCCAGCTTCAGGCAGGAGCGGTAGCATGAGGCCAGCAGTTCCCTGTCCTTCACAGATACGCCGCCGGATATGATAGGCCCCACAGTGTGCAGGATATACCTGCTGGGCAAGTTGAAGGCAGGCGTAATTTTGGCGCTGCCGGTGGGCTCCTCAAAGCCCTGCTCCTTCATTATCTCGTTGCACAAAAGCCGCAGCTGGACGCCGCTTCTTGTGTGGATAATATTGTCAATACAGTTGTGGAGGGGATAGAAGCACCCCAGCATACCGCTGTTGGCGGCGTTTACGATGGCGTCCACCTTCAGTGTGGTTATGTCCCCCTTCCACAGGGATATCTGTGGCTCGCCCGGCACCGTTGGCAGCGATTCTCCGTCCACAACGCCCCTCAAGTCGCGCTCCGCCTGTAAATATTCGTCCTGTATCTTCAGGAAGTCCTGGTCTATAGGCTCCGGCAGCCTGAGATTCATAAGCCCCCGCAGCAGGTCCCTCTGTTCCCCTTCTTCCAGGGGTATTTTAACGTCATCAAAATCAGAGCTCTCGGACAGCAGATAGCGTATCATGTACAATCTGGCCTTATACAGATTCATATCTCACATTTCCTCCTCGATCTGTCTCTTACGTTTAGTCCCGCAGATTAAATCGCGGCATTTTGCCAGCAGTTACATTATACACATAACGTATAGTAGGGTAAAGTACGCACTTTTTTGTACCCCAGTTACTTTTGGGAAACCCTTAAAAGGCGCCACATTGAAAAATCGCCGCGGCATAAAAGCCGCGGCGATATGGTAAACAAGCAAAATCTATTTTAATTTGTCGTACTCCTGATCTGTCACCGGCTCGCACCATTCCGCGCCGGTGTCCTCTCCTGGAACCTCTATGGCGATATGGGCAAACCAGCTGTCGCAAGCCGCTCCGTGCCAGTGTTTTACTCCGGCAGGTATATTCACCACGTCTCCCGGGTGCAGTTCTCTGGGCTCCTGGCCCCATTCCTGATACCATCCGCGCCCTGCCGTACACAGGAGTATCTGTCCGCCGCCGCTTTTCGCCTTGTGTATATGCCAGTTGTTGCGGCAGCCCGGCTCAAAAGTCACATTAAATACAGGTACTCCCTGGTTTGTAAGCACGCTCAAATAGCTCTGACCGATAAAATATTGGGCAAATGCCGTGTTCTTCTCTCCTATCGGGAAAATGCTCACTTCTTCCGCCATTGTCGTATATCCTCGCTTTTTTTGTTTTTCATATGCCCTTAACCATATATTTTCATAAGATGTTATCTTCAATAAACCCATGTAAGCCGGCGGTATCCATATTCCCGTCCCTGCGGGAGACGCCGCCCATCTCGCCTGTGCCGCATTATCTTCCCGTCATGTCCAGCATCGCCTGAGAATATCTCTGGCCGTACACCTGGTTTGACTGAAGTATCCCGTCCAGCGCATTCCAGTCCTCATCGGTAAGTTCCACATAGGCCGCGCTCATGTTTTCTCTGAGCCGTCCCTCAGTCTTTGTCCCAGGTATAGGCACTATCCACGGTTTTTGCCTTAGAAGCCAGGCCAGAGCCACCTGGGCCGAAGTCAGCTGCCGTTCTCTGGCAAACTCACCTACGCTCTCTGCCAGAGCCTGATTCTTTGCCATGTTATCCGGATCGTTAAACCTGGGGATGGAGTGACGTATATCGTTTTCAGCAAATTTCTGGCTCTTTTTTACCGTTCCGGTGAGAAACCCCTTTCCCAGAGGGCTAAAGGGCACAAAGCCTATGCCCATCTCCTTCAAAGCAGGCAGGAGTTCTTTTTCAGGTTCTCTGAACCACATTGAGTATTCGCTCTGAACAGCCGTCACCGGAAATACGGCGTTGGCGCGCCTCACTGTCTCAACTCCCGGCTCGGACAGCCCCCAGTGGAGTATCTTCCCCTCTTTCGCAAGCTCCTGCATGGTGCCCGCCACATCCTCTATGGGCACATTTGGGTCAACCCTGTGCTGATAATAGAGGTCAATATAGTCGGTGCGGAGCCTTCTCAGGGAACCCTCCACCGCTTTGCGTATGGTGGACGGGCGGCTGTCCAGGCCCAGGCACTTCCCGTCCTTAATATCCCAGCCGAACTTGGTGGCTATGACCACCTTATCCCTGTACGGCTCCAGGGCCTCACCCACCAGCTCCTCATTGGTGTACATTCCATAGAGCTCCGAGGTATCAAAGAAGTCCTCGCCCATCTCCACCGCTTTTCTCAGGAACTTAATTGAGTCACCCTTGTCCGGAAACGGGGGATAACTCTGGCTCAGTCCCATGCAGCCAAGGCCCACCGAGAAAACCGAAAGTCCTCCTCTTCCCAATGTCCTGTGTTTCAATAAGATCCCTCCCAGTGCCGCGGCCGTAGCATACCGGACACATCAAGTATTTTTATAATCTTATTCTACTCCTGCCGGCCAAAACAGCAATTTCAATTTCAGGCGTAATTCATAAGATTGCCTTATAATAATCGGGGAACTCACTGGCCAGCCCCACACGCCGGCGGGCAAAGCCGCTTTTGGAAAGGGGCATATTTTTTGTAACCTTTTCCGTCCTGGGATCATCTTATAAATGTACGTACAAAAGGGGTGATTGTTTGGATAAAGACGAATTCTGCCAGGCCGTAATCTCATATCAGGACGGCATGTACCGGCTGGCTCTCAGTATATGCGGTATGAGGGAAGAGGCCGAGGACGCCGTGGGCGAGACGGTGCTTCGGGCATGGGAAAAGCTCCACACAAAGAAGAAAAACGCTTGTAGGTGCTCTTCAACTTGGCGCCCTTAAGCGTTTTCCAGTTCTGCTCATCCCGTAACCTGAATTGTCTTAAGCACCCACCTCGCTGCGTCCTCGCGCTGCTTGTTAAATTCAGAGCGCAGCAGAGCTGCACTCTTCACAGCATAGCAGGCTCGTCCTTTCCCCAACAGGCAACGGCCCGTTGGGGAGAAGGACGAGCGCGCCACGGGCGTGAAGGGCGAACTTGTGAGCCCTGAGGTTGCCCTGGTGCGTGAGGACGAGGGGTGGAGCCCCACAAGGCCCGCAGGGCTATGCCCTGCTACCAATCACGGGGCATGCCCCGAAAACCACCCCGTCTGTGTAACGGACGGCAAACCTTGCCCTGGTGCGCGAGGACGTGGGGCAGCGCCCCGCAAGGGTCGCAGGGTTGCACCCTGCTTGCTACTTCGGGGGCAAGCCCCCGAAATCTGCCCCCGCCGGTGTAGCCAGCGGTTTTTCCCGTCCGCCATCGGCGGACGATTATTTTTAGGCCTATTTAAGTGGACTGCTCCTTATTTATCAAGCCGTTTAAAAGCTCCGCGAATTTCTCTATGTACTCGTTGTCCTGCTCCAGGCTCCAGAAGAGGCAGTAGTTTCGCGTCAGCTGATTTTTACCCCGATATATCGGCAGCCTTTTTATAGAGGCGCCGGCGGGAGGCAAAGTGCCGATGCTCTCAACAGGCATAAACCCCCTGTTGCTGACCACCATAAGCCTGCCCTCCTCCAGGTTGTCCGCAAACAGGAAATTGCTCTCAAAGCCCAGCGTATTCCTGTAGTACTCCTGCTCCACATTCTGCTGCTCTCTGGAAGAGATCAGTATGCAGGGTATATTTTTAAGCTCCTCTATCTGAACTTTCTTATGCTGGCTCAGGGGCCGTCGGGACGATATCTCCGCATAGCACCCGCATCTCACCAGCTGAAAGTTAACATAATCCTCAGAAAAAGCCCTTCTCTGGTCGCTGAGTATAAGATCGACTCCGCCAAACCGGAGCAGGTCGTAAAGTTCCTCATGGGTACCATTGACAATATCTATCGACACCTCCGGATAGAGGCGGGAAAACTCCGCCACGGCCTGATGGAGCTCCTGGCCGCTGTAGCACCTGAGGTATCCCAGGCGCAGTTCAACCCCGCCCTCCTTGCCTATACGTATGGTCTCCCTGCACAGATCTTCGGCGTCGTCAATTATCCCTTTGCAGTGGTTGTAAAAGTACTCCCCCGCCTGCGTCAGCGAAAACCGTCTGTTCTTCCTGATAATCAGTGGAACGCCCAGCTCTCTCTCCAGAGCCTGTATCTGCTGAGATATGGCCGACTGGGATATATAACACTGCTCCGCTGCCTCAGTAAAGCTGCCGCAGTCCACAACGGCGGCGAAATATTTCATCTGCCTGAGAAGCAACCTTTATCACCTCCATTATATATGATTTTACCAAAAAAGCCGAAATTTCATACTTTTACTTGATTCAATAGACATCAAAAATCTGAGCCGGCGGCGAAGGCCTCCTGGGCCATAGCCTCCTCCATTTGGGCGCGGCGCTGGGCTGTGACAAATTTTACGGCGTCGCTTCCCAAAAGCACTCTCAGCGGCGGTTTCTCCATATCCACCGCCTGGACTATCAGCGCGCCGCCTTTATCGGGATCGCCGGGCTGTGTATGGGTATTCACCACGTTTTCCTTTCTGCCCTTGCCGGCAGTTTCATTATAGTCGTCAATTTTTATGCTGCTGCCTCTCAGGGCGTCGTCATAAAAGGCCGTACGGAAACTGCCGGGCTCCACTATAAACGCGCGGATTCCCAGAGGCGCCACCTCTCTGGCAAGGCTGTCGGTCATGGATTCAAGAGCCGCCTTGGAGGCCCCGTAATATCCTGAACCGATTCCCGGCTGCACCGCGGCTATGGAAGTCACATTTGCAATAACGCCGTACTTTCTCTCACGCATCATAGGCAAGACCAGTTTAATAAGCTCGATAGGCCCGAAAAAGTTCGTCTGGAACAGCTCCGCCACGGCCTCCGGCTCACCCTCCTCCAGGGCCGCCCTGTAGCCGTGTCCGGCGTTATTTATCAGGACATCGATATTTCCGAATTTCTCCACAGCCAGCCTCACGGCTTCCTTTATGGTTTCGGGCCGCTCCATATCCAGCGTTACAGCCAGCGCCCGCTCAGGGTATTTCTCCTGAAAGTCAAGCACACGGTCAGCGTTTCTGGCAGTCACGACCGCCCTCTCGCCCTTCTCCAGCACGGCTTTTGCAATTCCACGGCCTATGCCTGTGGAGCAGCCGGTAATAAACCATGTACGATCCATAATAATCTCCATCCTCTCACTTTTTTGCCTTATACCGCAGCCAGAGCACGTCGTCTCCAAGAGGTTTCGCCTCTATCAGAGCAAACGGCACCGGACCGTGGGGCGGAAGAAAATCCGCCCTCTCAAAAATCGATACGGAAGTAGTGCTGCCATCTGCCACAGGCGTTATCACTATGCTCAGCTCATCAATGAGCCCCTCACTAAGCAGCGACCAGTTCACTGTCCCGCCGCCGGCCACTATCAGGCGGCAGATTCCAAAGTTTTCTCTGAGTTTCCCCAGAAGCGCCGTGAAATCTATACTCTTTTCTCCGGCGAAAACGTACGATATTCCCAGGCTCTTTAAATATTCCACATAAGATCTGTCGGTCTTCTCCGTCAGGACCTCAATCACATGGGCCGGCGGGCGCCCCTTCTTTTCTATAATGTGGGAATCAAAGCCAAGTATGCCATCAGGATCAACAGATATTATATAGTTTCCCAGCGCCAACCCCTCAGGGGACACAAAGTCCTCAAAAGGCGCGGCGCTTCCGGACTTTGGCAGGTCCGGCGCTCTTCCCTGTGCATAGCTGCCCAACATTGTGGTAGTCCCATAAAGGGTAGCCTGACACTTGAAATATCCTCGGAGCTCTCCGTAGGCCTTGGAAGCGGGCGCTGTCTCAGGAGACTTGAAAAAGTCCCCGTCTATCTTTCCGTCTAAAGACGTGAGCATATGGCACACTACAAAAGACTGTTCCAAAGGTTACCTCCTTTATTTCAGCTGGCTCCCGTCGCTGAAGGCATTGCCAACTCTATCGCCCATAACGTGATATCCAGCGTGGGCCGGCTCAAAGGAGATGGGTCTGAATTTGGCAAAATCTATTCCGCCTTCGCCGTCAAGAACACTCTCGTCAACGCTGATATTTACTATCCTGCCTATGATATTGCCATCCTCATTGACCTTGATAAATTCACATTCAACGGCTACCGGCAGTTCGTCAATAAGCGGGGCGTCCACAAAGGAGCTCTTTGTGGTATGGAAACCGGATTTCTCCATTTTCCTCGGCTGGTTATTAGCGGATACAAGTCCCACATAGTCTGAGGCCACCACATTGGCCGCGTCCGCAAAGCTCACCGTAAAGGCGCCTTTAGCCTTAATATTGGCTGTGGTCTTATGACCCGCGCTGAGGCAGAGCACAACTTTGTCGGAGTCATATATCCCTCCCCATGCCGCGTTCATGGCGTCTGGAGTGCCGTCCTCGTTATAAGTGCCGATAATAAGAACCGGCAGTGGGTAAAACCATGTCTTTGAACCAAAATCTTTACGCATTACAATTTCCTCCCTAATCTATTATTTCTGCTCATCCACCGGCGGCACTATCTGCGCGTAACGCTGCAGCATCTCCGGTGTGCTGGTATAATAGCGTTTCTGCTTGTCCATATCGGATATCTCTTTCATCTCTTCGTCGGTAAGCTGGAAGTCAAATAGGTCAAAGTTGTCCTTTATATGCTGCGGATTCTTAGAGCCAGGTATGACTATATTGCCGTCCTGAATATGCCAGCGGAGGATTATCTGCGCGCTGGATTTGCCGTACTTCTCGCCCAGTTTTGCAAAAAGCGGCTCTTCAATCAGAGCTTTGTCTCCGTGTCCCAGGGGATACCAGGCCTGAATCACTATGCCCTCGCTCTCCAGGAATTTCTTCAGCTCCTTCTCCTGAGAGTAGGGGTGCACCTCGGTCTGAAGCACTGTGGGCTTAACCTTGCAGATGCCAAGTATCTCTTTTATCTGCTCCACCGTGAAGTTGGAAAGGCCGATAGCCTTTACCTTGCCCTCCTCATACGCTCTCTCCATCTGCTGGTATCCGGCTACATAGTTTCCGGCAGGCTGGTGTATAAGGAGAAGGTCGATGTAGTCGGTATCCAGGCGGCGGAGCGTCTTATCAACGGCGTCGGACTGCTCATAAAAGCTGGGCCACAGCTTTGTCTCCAGGAATATCTCCTCCCTCTTAAGACCGGATTTCTTCATGCCGCGGCCAACAGCCTTTTCATTTACATAGGCGTTTGCAGTATCTATGAGCCTATATCCGCAGGAGAGGGCGCTGATAACAGACGCTTCAGCCTCATCTGGGCTCAGCTGAAATGTGCCTATACCAGCCATTGGCATTTTAATACCGTTATTCAAAGTCGCATATTCCATATATAAACATCCTTTCAATAAATTTTTTCTCTTTTAAAGTCCAACTCTCTTGGCGTATTCAGCGGGGTATCTGTCACCTGTTATAGGTATATCCTTGAGGTTTTTCGCTATTTCTTCCAGTTCCTGTTCGGTGAGCACCACGTTCACACTGTCCGCATTCTCCAGCATGCGCTCTTTTCTCCTGGTGCCGGGGATCGGTACTATCCAGGGTCTCTGGGCCATCACCCAGGCCAGCGCAACCTGCGCCGCCGTGCACCCTTTAGCCTGCGCCAGGGACTCTATATAATCTACAAGCCGCTGATTGGCCTGCATAGCCTCCGGAGTAAAACGGGGATATACGGCGCCGCCTCCCGACGCCGGAGCTTTGCCATCAGACTGGTATTTGCCGGTCAAAAAGCCCTTTCCCAGAGGCGAAAAAGGCACGAACCCTATGCCCAATTCCTCTAAAAGCGGGAACAGTTCCTCCTCCGGCTGACGCCACCACATTGAGTACTCGCTCTCTACCGCAGTCAGAGGGCATACGCTGTGGGCCCGTTTTACCGTATTCACTCCCGGCTTGGAGAGCCCCCAGTGGCGAATCTTGCCCTCGCGCATCAGTTCTCCCATAAGTCCCGCTATATCCTCAATAGGCACGTTGGGGTCTACCCTGTGGAGATAGTAGAGGTCCACATGATCTGTCCTTAACCTTTTCAGGGAGCCCTCAATAGATCTGCGTATACCCGGCAGATTCCCATCCACCACCTGTTTGCCTTCTTCCACATGTATACCGCACTTGGTGGCTATAAACACCTGATCCCGATAAGGCTCCAGGGCTTCGCCCACAATCTCTTCATTTATATACGGGCCGTAGACCTCGGCGGTATCAAAAAGCGTTATGCCGGCCTCCACAGCGGCTCGTATAACGTCTATCATCTCCCTGCGTGTCTCAGGTACATCGTAGCCGGAGACCAGACTCATACAGCCGTATCCTATCTGCGACACCTGAAGGCCTGAACGTCCCAGCGCCCTTTTTTTCATAGTTTTCCCCTCCCCTCTTTTTATAACCATTATAAGCTACAAACTTTATCTCAGGAAGTCTCCATTTGTTATGCAGTTTAAACCTAAAAGTTATGTCTCTTTCAACTTTCTGAACGTATGGAAGTACATAAGCAGCGACACAGGCAGCATGATCGCCTCTATTATAAGCTGCGTCCATATCATCCCATAAAGTCCCACCAGGAGATTCATTATTATCAGCATGGGTATATTAAGCAGCCCCTGGCGGCTGAAGGTCAGAACGGCCGACTGGGTCCCCTTGCCCATAGCCTGAAGCGTGTAACTAATGAGAAAATTTACAGATGAGAGAGGCACCGCCAGGCAGGCTATTCTCAGAAACTCCGCCCCCAGCCGGCTGGTCTGTTCCTCCGGTATGAAGATGTGAAGTATCGACCTTGCAAAAGCCGCAAAGCAAACCACAAAACAGGCTGACATCAACATGGCGGCTTTCCAGGAAAACACGGATATACGCCGCATACGGCCGTAGTTTTTAGCCGCGTAATTATATCCCACAAGCGGCATGAATCCCTGACACAGCCCCATTGAAATATTCAGGGGCAGCTGGTCTATCCTCTTTACTATTCCGTATGCCGCCACAGGGATATCGCCATATCCGGACGCCAGACGGACCATCACCATATTTGCGGCGTTGCCGAGGATTGTGGCCAAAGCTGAAGCTATTCCTACAGAGAATACCTGCCTTATATACCTGACGGTGAAATACTTTGGATTCAGCGACACCGACGCCACCATATATGGGTCTCCCATCTGCCCGATGAAAAATGTATCCGCCAGATTGTATATCATCGTCACAACCTGACTTATTATTGTCGGTATTGCCAAAGTGGCCACAGCCCTGGGCACCGGCATCTCCTCAAACAGATACTTTTCTGTTTTTCCCTCCATACTCAATTACCTTCTCTCATAGAAACGACATGCCAAAAATATAATCTTCCCCGGGTTTTATTCCGGGGAAGACTTCATTGTATTTAATCCGGCGAGTCCTGCTATATCTTCAACAGGCACATCTGATCCGCCATATGGAGATAGCGCAAGTCCCCACGGTCTGATTGCCGCTCGCTCCGGAAACTTCCATCTGTTATGGAGCTTAAAGTCTTAATTTTAAGTATCTCCCTTCCTACTCCTTATATAGGACCAGCGCTATAAACTCCAGAGGTTCATCGCCCTGACAAAACAGGCTGTGGCCCTGTCCGTTATCGGTAAATGTTGTGTCTCCAGGGGAAAGGATGGTCTCCTCTCCGTTTTCATCGGTATAGTGGCCCTGCCCTCTGAGGATATACATCGTCTCCGTGGTCCCCTCATGCCTATGATATCCCAGGCCTGAACCCGGCTCCAGAAAACAGTGGTTAAAGGCCCTGCCCTTCTGGTCCAGCTCCTCCGCTCCATTGAGGATTTTGCACATTGTCAGTGTCCCCGCCCCGTTTTGCGGTTTCTTCGTCCTTACAACTTGCTGATCTTTTTTCCTGCGAATCATAACCGGCACTCCTTTTTCAGTATTTGGGAAAATTGCTTATATACCCAGTTCAGCCAGCCAGTCTGCTACATCCTCCTCGCTGACGCTGGATCTGAACCTGTGTCCCTCCTGCCAGTCGCCGGTTCCGGCCAGCTGGGCCAGCAGGTCGCCGCTGTCGCCAAGTCCCGAGGAGGACGATGTGCAGAAGGGAATCACCGTCTTGCCTGTGAAATCGTTGGCCTCCACGAATGTGTCCACCGGCCAGGCGGCTATGCCCCACCATATTGGGTAGCCAATAAACACGGTGTCGTAATCATCCCAATTGTCCACTGTGTCGGCCGTCAGCTCCACATATCTGTCGTCCGGATT
Source organism: uncultured Oscillospiraceae bacterium (assembly GCA_944385785.1). Lineage (GTDB taxonomy): Bacteria > Bacillota > Clostridia > Oscillospirales > Oscillospiraceae > RUG626. Next base: position 19,215 of record CALWYO010000050.1, read on the forward strand.
GTCGTGCTCATAGGAAACGCGGCTACTGTCGTCTCTCCAGTTAAGGTCGTCGCTGGTATATGGCTCTACAGGCTCCAGCTGAAAGAGGTCTCCGCCGGTGGCCTGGGCGATATATTCAGCGGCGGTCTGAGTATTGCCCGTAGCTGAGAAATACACCACAAGTACGCCGCCGGACTCCTGTGAACCGTCCGCATCGGGGCTCTCTTCCGGCTCCTGCTGAGGCTCCTCCGCTCCGCTCTGGTTATCTCCGTTTGCAGTATCGCCCTGGGGCGCGTCGTTTACAGCGCCATCGTCGTCCTGGGCATCTGTCCCCTGGCTGCCGCATGCGGCAAGGCCCATCATTAGAATAATCGCCATCAAAAACGCAGTTATTTTTTTCATAATTGTCTTTCCTCTCCTTTATTCATAACACTCCTGGAATATATCCAGTATCTCATCATGGGTTATCCTCCTGTAGCTTCCATTGGATATCCCACATGAACAGGCTATCTCCCGTAGCTGTTCCCTTTCAACTCCCAGTTCCTTCAACGTCGTGGGCAGCCCCAGTTCACGGATAAAATCCTCCAGGGCGTCTATTCCGGCCAGGGCCATCTCTTCGTCTGTCCGTCCGCGCCGCGGTATCTTCCACACGTTCTCGGCGAACTTCACAAATTTTGATAGTCCGTCCATATAGATGTGCCTGTAGTACACCGGTTGCAGCACCGCAAGTCCGCAGCCGTGATTGCAGTCTGTATACGCCCCCAGCTGGTGCTCCATGTTGTGGCACTGGAAATCGCATTTCTTGCCCATTTTTATCACTCTGTTCTCAGCCATTGTGGAGTCCCACATAAGGTTGCTTCTGGCGGTATAGTCCCTGGGATTTCTCAGGGCCAATCTCAAGTTTCTTATGACGCTCCCCATAAGGGCCTCCATAATATCGTCGGAGACATTGTCCTCATCAGGCAGGCTGAAATACGTCTCCATAATGTGGCTCAGAATATCAAAACCGCCTGATACCATCTGTTTTACAGGCACGCTGTAGGTATATGCGGGGTCCATAAGAGCAAAAGCGGGATTCAAAGCTGGGTAGTCCCTGCCTGTCTTAATCTTTTTCTTCTGGTTGGTTATTACCGCGCCTCCGTTGCACTCGCTCCCCGTCCCTGCAACTGTGACTATCGCGCCCAGAGGAACAGGCTCAAAATTTATAACTCCCGGGTGCATCCAGAAGTCCTCCCAAATATCGCCCTGATATCTGGCGGCCAGAGACACGGCCTTACAGCAGTCAATAACACTGCCTCCGCCCACAGCCAGGATCATATCCACATTTTCTCTCCTACAGATCTCCGCGCCCTCCAGCACCTTTTCATAGGTTGGGTTCGGCATAATCCCACTAAACTCCAGGACTCTCTTGCCCGTCCTCTGGAGTATCGCCGTAACCTCGTCGTACACGCCGTTGCTCTTGATGGAGCCGCCGCCGTACGCCAAAAGCACGGTATCAGCCCCCTTTATAAGACACGCCAGATATTCTCTGACGCAGCCCTGGCCGAAAAATACTTTTGTGCTGTTTTGGAAGATGAAATTATTCATATAAACGGCCCCTTTCCTGTTTAAATTTCTTTTTCACATCTGCTCTTCCCAGAAAGCCACAGCCTCATTTATCCACCCCTGAGCCACCGTCCCTGTGCCAAGGCCGAATCCATGACTAAGCCCCGGATAGTGACGGAACTGGGTGGGTATTCCCAGGCGGCTCAGCAGCATCAGCCGGCGCTGCATCACTCTCCAGTTGGCAATGCCGTCCCTTTCGCCGGCGCAGACAAAGGTGGGCGGATCTTCAGCAGTATATGTTGAATGGCCGGTGTACTGCATTATCACGGTCCCTGGCCTTGGCAGTCTGTCCCCGCCGAAAGCCTCCGGTCCATAAGAGCCAAGCCACGCCGCCATTCTGCCCCCCGCCGAACCGCCCCACAGAGAATAGCAGCGGGTATCCACCTCCAGCTCCTGGGCGTTCTCAAAAATAAAACTGATAGCTCTTGCCAGGTCTTCACAGGCTGTCTGAGCTCCGGGTCTATATATCAGGGCAAAAGCATTATATCCCATACGGCTCAGTTCCAGTGCATGGGGAAAACTGTCCTGCATGGCGCCCACATACGCAAACCCGCCTCCGGCATTGCACACGGCAAAAGGCGCGCCGGCTTTCCCTTTGAAGAAAAAGAGCCCCGTATCCGCCTTTGCCGGATCCTGCCTCTTCTCTTCTCTGGTGTATATATCATAAAATACGGTTTCCCCTGACAGCGCCCTGTCATGCAGGTAATTTACTATCTCCACAGTTTTATCGGGGTCTATATGGCTGTACCAGGCAAGGCTCAGTTCTCCAAGAGTATCCCCGCTCCAGTACCATCTGTCCACTGGGAATATAAGTCTGCCGTACCCCTTAAAGACGGGGTCGTTAATAACGTCTGAAATCTCAGTGTTTACCGTATATGGCGATATATCCATCTGCTCATCCCCCTAAGTCCGCTGCCCACCGCAGCCTGTAAGTTCTGCCGGCGCGCATGACACAAAGCTAAGTGTCTTTCTTTTCATCATCATCTTCACCAGTTCTTTTTCTTACGCACTGATTATAAAAAAATCGAGACCTCAAAAGAAGTCTCGATTCGTTATATAGTATATACCCGAAGGTTATAAGTTCCCGTTTACGCAGATACCTTTTTTACAGCCTGTAAAAACTCGCGAACAATATCTGAGGGTTCTGGCGAGTGGAGCAGCCCGAAGGGGATTGTATATCCCCAATCCACAGGCATTATCTTAAGAAGCGGATGTACATACCTCCAGTTCTCTATGGCCATAAGGATGCAATTGGTATTCTCGCACTGGTTAAACACCGATACATCATAGAAATCAAAATCCACAATATGCACCTGGGGGTGGTTCTTCCACAGGTCGTCTCTTAAAAGATCAATATAATGGCTCCAATCCCTACGTATAAGCATCAGGTTTTCCCCATACAGGTCCTGCACGGTGAGTCTGTCCTTCTGCGCCAGCCGATGGTGTATTGAAACGGCGCAGCATATGGGCTCCCTGGACAGTTCAAGGCCGGCGCATTTCCTGAGGCTAAGCATGGTCTCGTCAAATATACCGGCCACAACGTCTATGTTCTGCCCCAGATTTGCCAGTATCTCTCTTGCATTCTCCGGTGTGTTCTCAAAAGGCACCAGCTGGAACTTTACATTGGGACAGTGTTCCTGGACTTTCGGCCACAGATCCACCAGCACCTGCGCCGGAGTCATTGGTGAAGTGCCGATACGGATAATGCTCTGAGCGTCCTGCATGGCGTTTTTCGCCCTTGTCACCGAGTCTTTACAGTACTGTATGATGTACTTTGCATCCTGGTATAAGGACTTACCCGCCCGGGTCAGCTGGAGCCCCCTGTGGGTGCGTATGAACAGCCTGAGATCCAGGCTCTCCTCCAACAAATTTATCTGTTTTATAACTGCCGGCGGCGATATGTAAAGCCGTTCCGCAGCTCTGTTAAAGCTGCCGGACTCCGCCACACACAAAAACGTCTCAAGCTGGGGGTTGTACACTGTTTCACCATCCTTATTTCTTTCGTGGGATAAATCTGTAAAATTTGTAATACAGGGCCTTATTTACAACTGCCGACGCCGGTTAAAGGCGGGCTGCCACGGAATACCAGTGGTATCTCGTGGCAGCCGCGGGTCCAATCTTTCAAGTTAAAGCAGGCTTCTGTAGAGCTGAGCTATCTCCTCTACGCTGGTGTCCCTGGGGTTGCCTGGGCGGCATGCGTCGGCATAGGCCGACTCAGAGAGGAACTGGATGTCCTCTTCCTTCAATATGCCCTTGAGATCCGCCGGTATCCCCACGTCAGCCGACAGCTTCTTAACTGCGGCTATTGTTGCGTCGGCTGCCTGGCCATCGTCCATCTCGTCTATACCGTCAACGCCCATGACCTTGCCGATTGCCCTGTAACGCGCGCCTGCCACGCTCTTGTTGTACTCAAGCCCTGTGGGCAGGATTATGGCGCAGGCCACGCCGTGGGGCGTATCGTAGAGGGCCGAGAGGCCGTGGGCCATGGAGTGGACAATACCCAGTCCCACATTGGAAAAGCCCATGCCGGCTATATACTGGCCCAGGGCCATGCCCTCCCGGCCCTCAGGGGTGTTCTCAACAGCGCCCCTTAAGTTGTGGGATATGAGCTTTATGGCCTCTAAGTGGAACATGTCGGATATGGTGCAGGCGCCCTTTGTGATGTAGCCCTCTATGGCGTGGGTCAGGGCGTCCATACCTGTGGCGGCGGTCAGGCTCTTGGGCATGGTGCTCATCATGTCGGGATCCACTACGGCGATCTCAGGGATGTCGTTGGTGTCCACGCAGACGAACTTGCGTTTCTTTTCCACATCTGTGATGACGTAGTTTATAGTCACTTCTGCGGCCGTTCCGGCGGTGGTGGGGACGGCGATTGTAAACACCGCGTGCTTTTTTGTGGGGGCCACGCCCTCCAGGGAGCGCACGTCGGCAAATTCAGGGTTGTTGGCGATTATACCTATGGCCTTGGCGGTGTCCATGGCAGAGCCGCCGCCGATGGTGACTATGCAGTCGGCTCCGGAGCCGTTAAAAGCCGCCACGCCGCTCTGCACATTTTCAATTGTCGGGTTAGCCTTTATATCGTCAAAAATCTCGTAGGCAAACCCCGCCTTGTCAAGAAGCTCCGTCACCTTGCCGGTAACTCCAAATTTCAGCAAGTCCGGATCCGTGCACACAAAGGCTTTTTTGTATCCCCTTGCAGTCAGCTCCGGCACTATGTTCTCTATCGCGCCCTTGCCGTGGTATGAAATAGAGTTCAGCACTATTCTGTCTGCCATTTTAAAACACTCCTTGTTATTTCTTTTGTATCACTACGGATATAATAAATCCGCAAGGTCAAAAAATCCATAGAATAATGTTAATTTTATGTGAAAAAGCCAAGAAAATTATTAGCCCGATATCACTTCTGCGTGTTTACTTGACAAGGAAAATCCACTATGGTCTAATTACATATAGAGAACAAATTTATATTTTCAGCAAAGGAGTCCTGGTGGCGATATGCGTGATTATCTGTTATTAATATTTTCACCTGCGCTGTGGGCACTTTTATTCGGCTTAGCGGCATGGATATTGCCGATTATCGGCCGCATCAAACACAAGAGGTTTTCCTCTTTCAGCTGGTGCTGCTGCGCGATAGCTCTGTGGATGCCGATTGTCGCCATCCACATGGCAGTGCGTTTGGATGATTTGGCCGAGGTTAGGGACACCATTTTCGCCTACGACCTGGCGGCAATTGTGCTTTTAATCGGAACTGCATTAAGTAATATCATACTCAGGAACTCATCAAAAAATAAGTGAATAGGCAAACGGGCAGAATGGGAAAAGCTATTCTGCCCGTTTTTATAAATATGTCCCAGACATATTTTCTTTTTACCGCGAAGCCAGGCCGGCGAGCACTAAAAAACGGGATAAAGCCACGTAGAGCCATGCCGTATTCAGCCGGCCTGCTAATTATAATTCCAATTCTCCGGTACGTGTTCTGTCCCCCAACGACAGACTGCGGAGAGAACAGGCATCAGAGTTTTCCCTGTTTCTGAT
>CALWYO010000051.1 GCA_944385785.1 uncultured Oscillospiraceae bacterium
GACTGTTTTACATCGCCAACCATAAAGATATTTTCTCTATTTTGGGACACAGATGAAAAAATAATCTCCTGGATTTCATTTACATCCTGATACTCATCAATCATTATTTCGGCGAATCTGCTGGAAATTTGTTTCGCTGCCTCCGTAGGCATTCCAGTATTTAAATCTACTAATAGTTTTAACGCTATGTGCTCTTGGTCTGAGAAGTCCAGTAATCCTCTTCTTCTTTTTCTATCAGAATATTCCCTGTCAAATCGCAGTACAAGATCAAAAAGAGCTTTAACTATCGGGGTCGTTTCAACAAGATCTTTTACAACTTTTTCTGATTCGTCATGAAACATATCTGGCAGTCTTTCCATGGCTTTTTTACATTTATTTCTGATAGCCTTAATATCATCATAGCCAGAAATACTTTTTGCCCTTGGAAATTCTATTTTTGAGCACGCTCTTGCCATATTCCAAGACTCATCAAGTGCTGTGCAAAACTTCTGCAGGCAGGTGTATGTTGTATTGATACTTTGTCCGTACGCTTTATCTAAATCAGGAAGCTCTTTGACTTCAGATATAAGTCTTTCCATTTGGTCGCGCCAATACTCGGCCAATGACCTGGCCCTACTACATATCTGCTTGCCCCATACTGTTTTTGCGGCATCAGTGGAAATATCCAATGACTTAAGCATGTCAATCTGTTCAATTACCCATTTTTCCGGGTCTGGGTGACTTAATATCTTTCCGTGGGTGTCCAATACGATGTTTACAAGTGCATTGTCGTTTCTTCCTGCACCCATCGTATCAGCAAGTTCAATAAATCCAGGATCAGATACATCGTACATCTCATCAAGAAGTTCTCTAAGCGTTTCGTCTTTAAGTATTCTGCTTTCACTCTCATCACATATACGAAAGTCTGGCACTATACCAAGTACTCCTGCGTTTTCTCTGATTATCCCAGCGCAAAAACTGTGTATTGTCCCAATATGCGCCCTTCCACACAAATCAATTTCACGGCGCAGACGACGGTTTCCTGGGTCAGCTGCTATACGTTCATAGAGGGCATCAAGTATCTTTGTCCTAAGCTCCGCCGCAGCGGCATTTGTATACGTTATCAGCAGAAAATTATCTATGTGAAACCCTTCGTCGATTTTGTGCATAAGCCTTTCGACAATTACCCTTGTTTTTCCACTGCCTGCAGCGGCAGAGACAAGGAGCTGTCCTCCAGTATTTTCTACTGCAATAGACTGCTGTTTAGTAAGCTTTATCTCCGCCATTATTCTGCCTCCTGAATCAGCTTCCACGCCTCATGTGCACTCATATGTCTGATATGTCTGGCACGGTCTTCACCATTTCCGTCAGCAAATCTGCACGCTTCAAAATAATCGCAGTATATGCATGCATTATCTATCTGGCTTTTGTAATATGGATCAGCCCTTACAGAGCCATTAATAAGCTCATCTCCCATATATCCAATAAGTTTATCTACTCTGTTTGACAGCTTTCCCAGTTGCTCAAGGCTGGCAAGACTATCTCCAATTGGATTTCCGTCCTTATTCACCTTAACCGGTAGAACACCGGCACCATAAGCCCGCTCCATAGCCTCAAGTACTATCTTGTCGTTGAGCAGCAAACCGCTGCGCTGGGAACTTCTGATTCTCCTGCTTTCCAATTCATCATCATCCAAGTCATGTGGCGCTTGAACTATAACATCTCTTGCCGGAGCATATAGAACTCCTGCCGGTATGATCTCTTTTCCATATCGCCCTCCGCCCATTCTCTTAAGTGCAAAGAGGTATATAAGCATCTGCATACCCATTCCATACCATACATCTGATAGATTAAACTTGCGTACTCCGGTTTTATAATCTACCACTCTTATATATAATTTCCCATCCTCTTCCCAGCCGTCAACTCTATCTACTACGCCATTAATTGAAACTGTCACTCGTCCACTGTTGATTTCTACAGGCTGTAATTCTCCGCCGTTTGAAAAACGAAGTTCAAAATCCACTGGTTTGAACTCAGAATCTCTCAGTTCGTCCACCATATTCAAAACTACAAACACTGCACTTTTTGCAAGGCGTTGATACAGGTATTTAAACCTTCCTGATTTGCCTTCAACGCCCCCAAGTCTTTTTTCGGCGTATTCCCGTACACTTGCTCGGACAATATCTGCAACAGCACGTTCACTTACGCCGGCAAAGCCTCCCAGCTTCTCTATCTCACGCACAGCTCTCTCCAACACAAAATGCATGAAAGTTCCAGTCTCCGGCGCGTCAAGTCCCGCAGTCTTTCTCGGTTTGGCATTTAGGCCATATTGTAAAAAATAAGAGAATCTGCAAGAATAATATTTATCGACACGCGAAGCCGAAATGTTTAACTTGTCTCCGTAAAGATGCCTTGCAACAATTTTGGATAACCTGCCCCTTGATATCGATGCGGCTTGCCTTACAAGTATCAGCTTGTCTTTCCAATTTTCTTGCATTTTAAAATATTCGGCCGCGGCTTTTGCCTCATCACTGTCTCCTGAAACCGCCAGTTCAAAGCATGGTATCACGGCAGCCGTTAAACGCTCTTCCCCTATTGGCTTCTCATCAATTCCAAGCAGTTTTTCAATACGGGTGACAATATATGATTTTCTCTCGTCGGCTGGGTACGTTATATACAGAGTCTCCGACGGCACTGTAATGGAAGCATATATATTTCCAAGCTCTCTTGCAATATAGTCGTCAGATGAATCCAGAAGCTCTAATCCGGCCTCTCTCAATTTATCTCGCTCTTGCTCTGTAAAAATACCCTGGTTTACGCTGCTTTTGGGCATAGCTCCGTCTACTGCGCCAACAATAATTAAATGACGTATGCCTCTTGCACGCACTCTGGCCATATCTCCAGCTTTAACGCAGTCCACATATGCCGGTATTACTCCAACTTTATACTGCGACAGTACTAATTTCAAAAGTTTAGTAAATTCAGCCGTATCTAAAGGTTTATCTCCCATTATATCTGCAAACTGTTGAAGTGCTTCTACTATAATATCCCATAGTTGGTCATATTCGTCGCTCAGTTCCAGATTTCCCTGTCTCCTTAAATCTGTTTTTCTCCGCTCTATAGCCTCATATAACCCCGTGTCCTCCATAAAGGTATAAACTGCCCTGACTTTATCAAGCGCCCCTGAATATGAGTTCATAGACGTCTCAAGTTTTTTAAGCGGATCAGCCACCTTTACTCTAAGCTCGTTAACCTTTTCCAGCTCATGCATTGCTTTTTCATCAATGGTCTCTGAATAACCCTCAGGGCTCATCTTCCATTTTTCTTCTTTTGTCCAAGCAGCTCTTCCGCTTATTGACCACTTTAATACATAATTTTCCAAGACATCTCTCTCGTCAAGAGACATCTTTAATATTCCAGTCTTCAAGTATTTAAATATATCTTCATATCTCCAGTTTCCATCTAATATTTGAAGCGCAGAAATAATGTGAGAAACTGCGGGCTTTTCAAGTATATCATTCTTTTCAGTCAGTCCTAAAGTTAAGCCATAATCCTGAAATACCTCTCGCATTATTGAATCATAGTTTTCCCAGTCAGGCGACACAACGGCGATCTGGCGCATACGGTTGCCTTTTCTCAACAGCTCAAGCGTCCTGGCCGCTGCAAATTCACACTCTTCGTTTTTGCTCCCCGCCGTGTAAACTTTTACACAGTCGTCACTGCCGGAAAAATTCTCTTCCCCATTATCCATAAGAAACTGCTCCAAGTGCAGCAGCGCAGTAGTCTTACCTGATGGCTTGCCCAGCTCAACTATCTCAACTTTCAACCCCTGTCGAGATGCAATGGAGATGAGCCTGTTGGCTGTTTTTACCGCAGGCTCAAAGACAGCCTCTCTCTCTCCCAGCCCAGAACAGGTCAAAGCAACAGTTAGGTTCGCGCCCTTTCTCATAAGTGCCCGAATTACCTGCAATTCCTGATATGTAAAATCCGTAAAGCCGTCTATATATATGATACCGCCGTCCCCAATGGTACTCGTACAGATATCTTGAGCAAGCCGCTCAAGCCTGTCCCTGACATCACACCCGCTTTTTTGTTTAATCGATTCATACTCGTCAAAAATCAGCGCCAGATCAGAAAGTTTGTCTCCAAAAGAATCACCAGAATGATATCCAATATCTGCAAGCGTGGCAGCATCTGCACCTGATGAGCGCATCTCATCATAAGCATCTAAAAATCCTTTGATAAAATCTGGGCGTCTGCTTCCAACACCATATATTTTCAGCTGTTGGGAAACATTCATAAGCGCCATACACATTGCCAATATCCGGCCACCGTTATCAAGCGTCCGGTCAGCTATTCCACCGGTCTGTTCAAACACTCTGCTGCACAATCTTGAAAAGCTTAGCACTTCCGCATAAAGGCTGCTGCTATCGCCACATGCTTCAGCAAGCGCACGTTCTGCATCGTGGGAATATTGTTCAGGCACAATAAGTATATTGCCCCCTTTTTTCTCGGCGGTAAGCTCTGCAAGCTCCCTATATATGTACGACGTCTTTCCACTTCCTGCTCTTCCAAAAATAAGTGTAAGCATAATGGCCTTCCTCAATATTATTATGCCGGAAAAAACCGGGTCTTTGTTCCATATTGATAACATTATACCACAGATCTGTAACTAATTGTATTTATTGAGTGTTTTATTTCCATGAGGTTTGGAGTATAATTGATAAAAAAGTCAAAGGGAGGGAATTATTCTTGTATTTTAAAAAAGCATTTACGGTTATTATTCTATGTATTTCACTGGTGCTCTCCCTTTCCTCGTGCAGCGATGGAGAAGAACCAGCAGGCGAAGATACCAACGAAGATATTCCTGTAGAACCTGTAGAGGAGCAGGAACCGGAACCAGAACCGTTTGTCTATGAGTACTATGAGTTTGATCCCAGTACATTAGTCGAATACAACGGAACTGTTGAACATCTCTTTTTTCATCCTGTAATAGCTTATCCAGAACTTGCCTTTGATGGAGATAGCCAGGAAAAAGGTCTTGACGATTGGATGGTCACTGTAAGTGAGTTCAATAAAATTCTGGACAGTCTTTACGAAAAAGGTTATATTCTTGTCGATATGAACGATATATGGTCTGAATATACTACTGAGGATGGCCAGCAACGCATGCGTCGTAATACTCTAATGATACCAGAGGGAAAGATTCCTCTTGTGATATCTATTGACGATACAAATTATTACGATTATATGCTGGAAAATGGATTTACCCATAAACTTATAATAGGTGATGACGGCGAGATTTGGTCTTGGGGTTTGGATCCTGAAGGTAATGAAGTCGTATCCCAAGATCTTGATATAATAACCATACTTGACAAATTTGTAGAAGAACATCCCGATTTTTCACTTAATGGCGCAAAGGCATGCCTGTCCCTCACCGGTTATCAGGGAATATTGGGTTATCGAACCAATACTGACACAAAGTCATGGACAGCCCAAGATGAAGAGTACCGTCAAAGCGAAATTGCCGCAGTTAAACCCATTGTCGAACGGCTCAGTGCCACAGGCTGGTATTTCGGATGCCACACATGGGGCCATATAAACCTGTCGTCACATGATGTTGAATCTGTGAAAAGAGATATGACTCGCTGGATGGATGAAGTCGGTTCTCTTGTTGGTGAAACCACATTGCTATTTTACCCGCATGGAGCCAGACCTGACGGCGGCGACTGGACTAATACCGGAGAAGTATTCAAATATCTGCAAAGTCTTGGATTTAGAGTCTTTGCATCTGTTGGTATTGAATCCTTCAGCTACATTAAAAACGATATATGCGCCGTAATATGCGACAGGCTCCATCCTGACGGCACAACGCTTCGCCACTCAAGGGACACATATCTCAAATTTTATGATGCGAAAGATGTATTCGATTACGATGTACGGCCAGACTACGGTTACGATTGGTAAATTTTAACCATATAACAGCTAATTGCGGCACATTGGTGCCGCAATTAGAGTGTCTATTGAAAGGCCTCAACCACATCTATAAGCTGATCTAAAAAGGAGCTCTCCCCTAAGGTATTTATTTTAAAAAATACCGCTTCGCTTCCACCAGACGTAATTGCTGAAACACTGATATAATTGCCATCGCTTAAAAGCGTAACATTTAAACTTACTCTGTTGCCTCCCAGTATACTGTATCTTTCGTAAACACGTACAGCGCATCGAACACCGCCTATGGTAAAATCGCTGCCGTCCTCATATGAAGCCGAGGCGCTGCCGTTTAATATGCCATCGTCAATCGCCTGCAAAAGACCCGCAAAGTTCCCACTTACTATGGTCTTTTCATACTTTGCCATTTGACCACCTCCAATGAATAAGAGTATATCATTATCAGTATAATCATTCAATATATTGAACTAACACAATATAGGAGTACAAAATGAAGAAATTAATTACACTCATATTGACGCTTTGTATTTGTCTGTCGCTTGCCGCCTGCAGCTCTCCTGACAGCGGTGAAAACCAGGATACTGGGCCAGGCACGGACCAAGGCAGCAGTTCTCAAGTAGAGCAGCAAGTCCCAGAAGATAACAACACTCCCAGTGATAACACGTCAAACGGAAGTGAGATGTCTGAAAATAATTCTGAAGAGCCTCCATACTCCGGAGAAGAGGTGTCCCCGCAAAAGATCAGCGGCGACGAGGCCTCAGCTCAAATTCAGATAATCGCCGATAATTTATCTGTCTGGCTCCCCGCAGCGGACGAGTTAACTTATAACAGTTACAACTATGCCATAACCGATCTGGATTTTAACGGCAGGATTGAAATTATAGTCTCTTCATGTCAAGGCACAGGGTTTTTCACTTATAGCAGTATCTGGCAAGTAAATGATACAAGAGACGGCTTGGAAGAGGTTTCATACGCTCGTTCAGAGGAGTACTCCCAGCCTGATATTATTGTAGATACGGCAGATGTTTATCTGAATGCCGCCTTTGATGAGCCGATATACAACTATATTTTTGAAGATTATTTACGCAACGGCGCCGCTGAAAATTACTCAACACTCATGTCGATCAACCTGAACGGAACTTCAATTTATTCAAACATACTGGCCACCCGTCAGAGTGTATATGATATGGAAGGAAACGAAACCACCACATATGAAGATCAAGACGGTAACGAGATAACAGCCGAAGAATACTCCGCAGCACCTGAAAATACATTTTCTTCCTGTAAAAAGTTGACGGCCTCTTTTGGATGGATTTATGACTCTGAAGGCCTTATTCCAACGCTTGAAAATGCCGATCTGGTCCAGCGGCTTGCTGAATCGTATCAGGGATTCAATGTTGAGTAAAAACTTATAAAAGTAAGCCTGGAGAATTATCTCCAGGCTTACTTTTATATAAACAGAGATTTTAGCTTACCTAATAACTCCAAAAATTTAAACTTGATAAGATATCCCCC
>CALWYO010000052.1 GCA_944385785.1 uncultured Oscillospiraceae bacterium
AATATATAAGAAAAAGAAATCTATATAGTTTTTGCCGATTGATAGTTGAAACGAAAAAATGGAGCCGTATCAGCGGCTCCATTTTCTATAGACAAATTAAAAAGAAATACGCAATAAGTCAAAACAGATGCCGATAATTACACTGGCGGCATAGAGCACGCACAGCAGTTTCAGATTTTCCGCCATGTGCCTTTTGTTTATCCTGAAAAGGACAAGAAGACCTACGCCAGAAGCCGCCAGCAAACCGGAGAGCATGGCGCCTGTACTCATGGCCCCTGAGAGGAAGAGCTCAGTTATCACAATCGAAGAGGCGCAGTTGGGAATGAGCCCGACCACTGCCGCAATTATTGGTCCAATTATAGGCCTATTCAAAATAATTCCCGCCAGAGTGTCCTCGCCTATATAGTGTATTATTGTATTTAAAAGGAAAGTTATTATCAGAATAAATGCGGCAATTTGGAGAGTGTGCAAAAGTGAGGACACCAGTATGCCGCGTTCCTCGCAGTGGCAATGCTCCTGCTCACATATCTCGTGGAGATTGACCGTTTCCCCGCTGTGTTTGAAAAAGCGGAATACTTTGTCCACCAGCAGGCCCACAACTATGCCAGCAACCAGCTTTGTAGCAAGCACTTTTATTATTACGGACGGAGCAGCTGCGCTTGAAATCATTATTGGCAGCATCTCGTCTGATGTTGACAAAAAAACCGCCAAAAGCGTGCCGGCAGATATAAGCCGCTGAGCGTAGAGGTTGGAGGCTGAGGCGGAAAACCCGCACTGGGGGACAAGTCCGAGAACAGATCCGATTACAGGACCCCATGCCCCAGATTGACGGACAAGCTTCAGTGAGCCGTCTTCTGCCTTTCTCTCGATAATCTCTAAAATAAAATATGTTATGAAAAGAAATGGTAATAATTTGAGTGTGTCTAGTAGTGCGTCAAGGATAACGTCTGCCATTTGGGCCTCCTGGGTTAAAAACAGATTGCAAATATTCATTTTAACATATTTTTTGCCAATACACAATAATTTGAGGCTATTTATAGTTTTACTGGCTGCAACAGGACAACCTGATTTATATTTAAAGAAATTTTGACTCTTAAAATATGGTTTCCATTATGCTAAAATAAGTTGAACATATATACTGGGAGTGCTTATCTATGATGTCCTTGGATACAAATGTAAGATATCTGCGTGGTGTGGGAGAGACCCGTGGGAAGCTCCTGGAAAAAATGGGTATAGAGACACTGCGTGATTTAATAATGGATTTTCCCAGGGCTTATGAGGATAGAAGACAAATAAAGACGATTTCTTCGCTTGTATTTGGAGAGTCTGCTTGTGTTCTTGCTACTGTTGCCGCGCCACCTCAGACAAGCCATATCAGACGTGGCCTGGATGTTACGAAGGTCAGCGTTGTGGATGATAAATCGAGATTGTCTATAACTTTTTTTAATCAGGACTATGTTAAAAACGCGCTTGTACCAGGAAATGAATATGTATTCTTCGGGCGTGTAGAGGGACGTATAGGTGCGCCGGCAATGACGAATCCGGTATTTGAAAGAGCGGACAGCTCAGGGATGTTAACAAAGTGCATATTTCCTGTATATAGGCTGACTTCTGGAATCTCTCAGGGAATGATGAATAGATTGATGCGTCAGGGACTTAGGGAGTGCGGTGGACATTACCCTGAGCAGCTGCCGGAGCGGATTAGAATTGAGTATGAGCTTGCCCAGACAAGGTTCTCTTATGAAAATATCCATTTTCCAAATAGCTTTGAAGACCTGGAAGTTGCCAGAAAAAGACTGGTGTTTGAGGAGCTGTTTGTACTCTCATGCTCACTTAAAATGCTCAGGGAAAAGAGCGTTGAAAAAGCGGGAATGGGCATCAAAATTCCTGAGCTATCGGAATTTGCTGATCTTTTACCTTTCAAACTGACTACGGCACAGGAACGGGTTATCGAGGATGTTTTTAAAGATATGTCAGGGGAAAAACCAATGAGCCGTCTTATACAGGGAGATGTGGGAAGCGGAAAGACGATGGTAGCTGCCGCTGCATGTTGGGCAGTTTGGAAGTCAGGCCATCAGTCGGCGTTTATGGTACCGACAGAGATTCTGGCGAGACAGCACTATGAATCGCTTTCACGACTTTTTAAGCCTCTGGGCATACGCTCTGTGTTGCTCACAGGAAGTTTGGGTGTCAAAGCCAAACGTGAGGCGTTGCGCCAACTTGAGGATGGTACCGCAGATATAGCCATTGGAACTCACGCACTTATATCAGAAGGGGTAACTTTTAAAGACCTTGCTCTTATTGTAGCCGATGAACAACATAGATTTGGAGTACAGCAGAGAGCTGCGCTGACTGATAAGGGGGCAAGCCCACACGTGCTGGTTATGTCTGCTACTCCAATACCGAGAACATTAGCGTTAATTGTGTACGGAGATTTGGATGTTTCCGTTATTGACCAGTTGCCGCCGGGACGTCAGAAGGTCGACACTTTTCTTGTAGGAGAAAACATGCGGCAGAGAGTATATAATTTTATCCGTAAGTTGGTGGGACAGGGCAGACAGGTTTTTATTGTGTGTCCGGCTGTTGAGGAGAATGAGGACGGTACGGAGGACCTTAAATCTGTTAAAAAATACGCTGAAAATCTTTCAAAATATATATTTCCTGATTTAAAGGTATCTCTTGTCCACGGTCGAATGAAACCGAAGGACAAAAGTTCGGTGATGTCTGACTTCGCTGATGGAAATATAGATATCTTAGTGGCTACTACGGTGATTGAAGTTGGAGTTGACGTGCCAAACGCAGCACTTATGGTTGTGGAAAACGCCGATAGATTTGGATTATCTCAGCTACATCAATTGCGTGGCCGCGTTGGAAGAGGTGAATTCAAGTCATATTGTATCCTTTTTGAAGGGGCTGGAGGTAATACTGCAAGAGAAAGACTGTCCGCCCTTTGCAGAACAAATGACGGCTTTAAAGTGGCAGAAGAGGATTTGCGTATCAGGGGGCCAGGAGATTTTTTTGGTTCGAGACAGAGCGGTCTTCCAGATATGCACATTGCTGGTTTTGCGTCTGATATGGACATACTGATCAAGGCACAGGAGGCAGCACAAAAAGCCATGGAGAGAGATCCTGGACTTCAAGCGGAAGAAAATGAAAACCTCAGAAATAGTGTAAATCGCCTTATTGAGAAAAATAGGGGGACTTTTAACTGAATATAAGAAATTTATGTGATATATAGCTATTTCCAACTGCTGGCACATATATTTTATATGGCGGCAGGCGTGTACGCCTGCCGCCATGTTTTTTAAGCTGGGAGGTGGAATATGAAAGGCAAAAGGCTCCTGGTAAACACCATACTTCTTACGCTGAGCTCTCTTGCGCTCAGATCTATAGGGCTAGCGTTTCAAGTTTTTTTGTCCAGAAAGATAGGCGCGGCAGGTATAGGCCTTTATCAATTAGTAATGTCTGTGGATATGTTTGCGGCAACAATAGCGATATCCGGTATTCGCTTTACTGCGACAAGACTGGTATCGGAAGAACTTGGCAGAGGGAAGAGCGGAAATGTGCCTCAAGTAATACGAAGGTGCCTTGTGTATGCAGTTACATTTGGATGTCTGGCATCATCGGCTATGTTTATCTCAGCTGAAACACTTGCTGCAAAAGTGGTGGGAGATGCCAGAATGGCCCTTTCCATTAGAATACTCTCTATCAGCCTTCCTTTTTTGTCCTCAGGCGCTGTATTAGGCGGCTATTTTACGGGAGTTTGCCGCATAGGTAAATCGGCGATTGCATCAATTTCTGAGCAGGTGTGTCGTGTTATAGTTTCTGTAATCCTCATATCAAAAGTGGATACGGGAAATCTGGAGATGATGTGCGCGGCCGTCGCTATGGGAAGCGCGGCAGGGGAGATTTCTTCCTTTTTTGTTGCCCTTGTTCTCTATATTGCCGATAAACACAGATATGGCATTTACAATGGAAAGTCTAAAGGATTGACAGGCAGAATCTTAGGAACAGCACTTCCATTGGCTGCTTCGGCTTATACAAGAACTGCACTGTCTACGGTACATAACCTTATGATACCTGGCGGTTTGCGACGGTCTGGCGCGAGTGCTCAGGCGGCGCTGACTGATTATGGGACCATACATGGTATGGTATTTCCTGTGATTACATTTCCGTCAGTGATATTCTCGTCGCTCTCTGAGCTTATTGTTCCAGAAATTACAGAGGAACAGGTTAAGGGGAGAAATGACAGAATATCTACTTCGGTAAATCTGCTTCTCAAGATATGCCTGATGTTTTCTATAGGCGTTATGGGCGGATTACTTTGCTTTGCTAAAGAACTGGGAGAAGTGCTATATAACAGTGAGCAGGTGGGAGATTATATTAGGCTTCTTGCTTTTCTAATGCCAGTTATGTATATGGACACTGTGACAGACGGTATGCTGCGAGGACTGGGCCAGCAGCTGTATGCAATGAGAGTCAATATAATTGACTCTATTGCTTCAACGGCCCTGATATACTTTTTACTTCCCCCATTTGCGATATATGGATATGTTTTCATACTATATGCATCAGAGATATTCAACTTTTCTTTGAGCATGCACCGTCTACACCGTATTGCACAAGTGCGGCAATCTATTGGTGACATGATAAAGGCAGGCGGAGCACTTTTCTGTGCATCTAACGTCACAAAGCTGATAATAAATTTAAGCGGTGGAGCAGAAAGTATTATTGGACTTATAACAGGTATTTGCCTTTTTGCCGTCCTCTATATAGCTCTATTATTTATCTTTTCAGCAGTTAGTAAAAAAGAGCTTAGGACTATTAGGGCAGCTGTAAAATAGATATGTAAGCGGGGGAGATACCCCCGCTTTGCCGCTTTTAAGTGTTATCTCGTGATTCAACCCTGTCTCTAAACAGAAGGGAAATACACCAGAGAGCGGCAAGAGCCACAAGAGTATATATTACGCGGCTCACTGACGCAGTCTGCCCACCAAAAAGGTAGGCTACCAGGTCAAATTTGAATATACCCACGAGACCCCAGTTTATGCCGCCGATGATAACGAGGGCCAGGGCGATCCTGTCCATGATCATAGAAATGATCCCTCCTTCTTGTTGCGGTAATAATATGCCCTGCAAAAGCGTCGAATATTCATGGGAGCGATACAGCCAGAAATATTACAGTAAAGATTTTAAAATAAGGGTATTTAAAAATCTTCTGATATGTAGTATAGTAAAACTACTTTTTCATTTTTTGTCATCGGGAGGTAGATAAAGCATGACTGAAATACTAAAACTCCTTGAGGAAGACAGCAGATATACGCCAGCGCAGATTGCCGCTATGACGGGCAAAGATGAGGCCCAGGTCAAAAGCATAATAAAAAAATGTGAGGAAGATCACATAATAAATGGTTATACTACGCTTATAGATTGGGACAGAACTTCCGAAGAGTCTGTCACCGCTTTTATAGAAGTTAAAATTACACCGCAGCGCGATGATGGATTCGACAGGATTGCAAGACGTATTTACCAATATGAAGAGGAGGAAAGCCTCTATCTTATGTCGGGCGCATTTGATTTAGCGGTGACTGTGTCAGCAAAGTCTCTGAAAGATGTGGCGCAGTTTGTATCTGCCAAACTGGCGCCTATTGATGGAGTTCGTTCGACAGCAACGCACTTCATCCTTAAAAAGTATAAGGATAAGCATAGATCCTTCCAGGTGGAGACTGAACAGGAAGAGAGAGTTTTATTTGTATGATGGATTATAACAATATTATGTCAAAAAAAGTCCAAAGTTTAGCCCCGTCTGGTATAAGGAAATTTTTTGACGTGCTTGACACTATGCAGGATGCCATTTCCCTGGGAATTGGCGAACCGGATTTTGTAACGCCGTGGCATATCAGAGAGGCGGGCATCTACTCGCTGGAGCAGGGACA
This sequence comes from uncultured Oscillospiraceae bacterium, assembly GCA_944385785.1. Taxonomy (GTDB): domain Bacteria; phylum Bacillota; class Clostridia; order Oscillospirales; family Oscillospiraceae; genus RUG626. The sequence goes on from CALWYO010000052.1 coordinate 5,937, forward strand.
TACTAAGTATACTTCCAATGCTGGTATGACGAAATTACGTGTAGAGATATCTAAATATCTGGAAAGGCGATTTTCACTCAACTATGACCCAGTAGGACAGATACTTGTTACAGTAGGTGGAAGTGAAGCGATCGATCTCTGCGTCAGAGCCCTCGTTGAACCGGGCGATGAGGTCATTATACCAATACCGTCATTTGTATGCTATGGGCCAATAACCACTATGTCAAATGGCGTACCAGTATTTATTGAGACAAAAGCAGAAAATGAGTTTCGTCTTACTGCAAAAGAACTGGAGGAGGCGATAACGCCTAAGACGAAACTTGTTATCTTGCCGTTTCCCAATAACCCCACAGGTGGTATTATGAGGCGCCAGGATTGGGAGGATATAGCAAAAGTGCTGGAAGGAACTGACATTATGCTCCTCTCAGATGAAATCTATGCGGAACTTACATATGGCCAGCACCATGTATCTCCTGCCAATATTCCTGAACTTTTTGACAGGACATTGCTGGTAAACGGTTTTTCAAAAGCCTACGCGATGACAGGCTGGCGTTTAGGATACGTGTGCGGGCCAGAACAAATTGTAAAGCAGATGCTTAAGATACACCAGTATGGCATTATGTCAGCTCCGACTATGAGCCAATATGCCGCTATAGATGCGTTACGAGATGGCGATGCGGATATCGAAAGAATGAAAGAAGCGTACAACCATCGGCGTCAATTGCTTTTAAAGGGACTACGTGATATCGGCCTGGAGTGCTTTGAGCCAAGAGGGGCGTTTTATATGTTCCCAAGTATTAAGAGTACAGGACTTACTTCAGACGATTTCTGCACTAAATTTTTGCAGGAAGAGAAAGTGGCTGTAATACCAGGCGCGGCATTTGGCGATAACGGCGAAGGGTTCGTCAGAATAAGCTATGCATCCTCTGTGGAGAATATTGAGACTGCTCTTGAGAGAATGCAGAATTTTATCCAGCGTTTAAAATGATTCAGTAATAATTGAAAGGAAAATATAATAATGAAATACATTTTGGTCATCGGTGATGGGATGGCCGATAATCCTGTTCCCCAGCTGGGGAACAGGACGCCGTTAGAGGCAACTAACATTCCGAATATGGACTATATGGCTGCCCATGGAATAATAGGCAGCGTATTAAATGTACCTGAAGGACTTCCAGCGGGAAGTGATACTGCGATATTATCAATTTTTGGATGTGATCCAAGGGACTGCTATACGGGAAGAGCGCCTTTAGAGGTTGCGGCCGAAGGAATAGCGTTAAATCCGGGAGATGTGGCCATGCGATGCAATATGGTGACATATGAGGATATAGAAGCGCCGCTTTCAGAAAAACGAATTCTATCCCACTCGGCAGGCTCCATTGAAGGGGAAGAGTCCATAGCTATAATTACTGCGCTTTTTGATGACCCAGAATTTGCAGCTGAGGCAAAGGCAGCTGGACTCAAAGTTTACCCATCGCCATCATTTAGACATTTTGCTGTGCAGACGGGTGCAGATGTCACTGGAATTAGGCTCATACCACCTCATGACCATCTTGACGAAAAAGCGGGACAATACTTGCCTTCAGGATGTGATGACGCTGAAGTCCTGAAAAAGCTCATGCTTTTAGCCCATGAAAAGCTCAATCATCATCCTTTGAATGAAAAACGACGGGCTGAGGGCAAAATGCCAGCTAATGGAATATGGTTTTGGGCTGAAGGAACTGCTGTAGAACTGCCTAACTTTGTAAAGAACTACAATAAAACCGGTGCAGTAATTTCAGCAGTGCCTCTTTGCCAGGGGATAGCCAGACTTACAGGTCTGGACAGGATAATTGTCCAGGGAGCGACTGGGGAAGTTGAGACAAATTATGAGGGAAAGGTTGAAGCCGCTCTTGATGCTCTTAAAACCCGTGACTTTGCTGCTGTTCATATTGAGGCTCCTGATGAATGTACACATAACGGAGACCTTCCCGGAAAGCTCAAGGCGATAGAATATTTAGACAGACGAGTCATCGGCCCCATTATGTCTGCTCTTTCCTCACGAAAGATCGATTACAGGATTCTTGTCCTCAGTGATCATAAGACATTGACTTCGACCAGAGGACATGATGGGGATCCTGTGCCGTTTGCCATATATGATAGTAGGGTTGATACAGCCATTGGCGCTTGCTTTTCGGAGAGTTGGGGAGAGCAGGGACCGTATGTTGATGCAGGTGTGAAACTTATGGACATACTTTTTGAGACGGGCAAATGGACACTATAAAAACAAAAGCATATGCAAAAATAAATCTTGCTCTGGACGTGCTTGGAAAATATGAGAATGGATATCACCAGGTCAATATGGTGATGCAGTCTATCAGCATATGTGACGATATAGATATAAGTATCACAAAAGACGGCAAAATAGAGGCATATACAAACAGGTCTTATATACCTTCGGACATGAAGAACTTGGCCTGCAAAGCCGCTGCGGAGTATATTTCTGCTGCAGGTATTCAAGGGTACGGTGTCAGTATGCACATAAATAAAAGAATACCGGTTTGTGCGGGTATGGGCGGCGGGAGCTCAGATGCGGCTGCGGTTATCAGGGCCTTAGATAGATTTTTTGACACCTGTATGAGTGACGAGCAGCTGGCGAAGATTGGGAACAATGTCGGCTCTGACGTTGTGTTTTGCCTTTTCGGAGGTACAATGCTTGCAAAAGGCAGAGGCGAGATTTTGCAACGGCTTTCAGATTTGCCTGACATATATATTGCTGTGTGTAAACCGTCTTTTTCGGTTTCTACGCCTGTTTTGTTCTCTAAAATAGATTCCTGTAAGATTAAACGTCACCCTGACATTGAAGGAATGATTGAAGCAATTGCAGACGGCGATATTGGATCAGTTGCCAGGAGATGTTATAACGTCTTTGAAGATGTGCTGCCAACCAGAGAGAGACGGACTGTTGATAATATAAAAGGCATTATGTTCTCCTGTGGTGCTTTGGGTTCAGCTATGACAGGCACAGGATCAGCTGTATATGGTATATTCCAGGAAGAGAAACTTGCGGATTTGGCTGTTAGTACTCTTAGACGCGAATATGATCAGTGTTTTCTTGCCGGAAATGTAAAAGAACTTTCCTGAATTGAATAAAATGTAAAAAACCAGGCGATGATACGTGTATCACGTCTGGTTTTTTACTTAAGGGCGTAGGCCCACAGATTCAGGAGAAAGAACATATGAAACTTAAAATATGGGAGATAGCTCTGATAGCTGCGTTAATATTTACTGTAATATTTGGTTCAAATCTAAATGAAGATGCCCAAGCTCTATCGGACAAACTTATTCGTCTACATGTTGTTGCAAATTCTGACAGCGATAGTGATCAGGAGCTGAAATTGAAAGTTAGAGATGCAGTTTTAGAGACGCTTGAATATCAGTTAGAAGGTATAACGGACAGTGACGAGGCCGCTTCTATCATATCTGGTCAGCTGGACTCTTTGAGAGCAGTTGCGGAAAAAACAATAGAGCAAAACGGATACGACTATACAGTTAAAGTTTCACTGTGCCAAGAAGCATTTCCAACGACGGAATACGACACATTTTCACTTCCTGCAGGCGTTTATGAATCCCTGAGAGTGGTGATAGGCGATGGGAATGGACACAACTGGTGGTGCGTTGTTTTTCCGCCTGTTTGTACAGCGCCGGTTCTTGATGAGTCCACAGCAGATGCAGTGGGACTCACAGGAGAGGAAGTTTCACTTATGACAGCCGAATCAGGGGGATATCTTATCAAGTTTAAATTTTTGGAGTTACTAGGTAAGCTAAAATCTCTGTTTATATAAAATTAAGCCTGGAGATAATCCTCCAGGCTTAATTTTATATAAGTTTTTACTCAACATTGAATCCCTGATATGATTCAGCAAGCCGCTGGACCAGATCGGCATTTTCAAGCGTTGGAATAAGGCCTTCGGAGTCATAAATCCATCCAAAAGAGGCTGTCAACTTTTTACAGGAAGAAAATGTATTTTCAGGTGCTGCGGAGTATTCTTCGGCTGTTATCTCGTTACCGTCTTGATCTTCATATGTGGTGGTTTCGTTTCCGTCCATATCATATACACTCTGACGGGTGGCCAGTATGTTTGAATGAATTGAAGTTCCGTTCAGGTTGATCGACATGAGTGTTGAGTAATTTTCAGCGGCGCCGTTGCGTAAATAGTCTTCAAAAATAGAGTTGTATATCGGCTCATCAAAGGCGGCATTCAGATAAACATCT
>CALWYO010000053.1 GCA_944385785.1 uncultured Oscillospiraceae bacterium
ATCGGCGCGGACGGCAAAATAGAAAAAGTAATGCCAAAGGTAAAACCGGACACTAATGCCCAGGAAGTATTGGACTATCTTCGCAGCACTACCTGACGTTCAGCAATCATAGTCGTCGCAATACCACCATAGCGCCGTTTATCTACATTGTAAAATGTGCAGGATACTTGCATCCTGCACATTTTCTTTTCGTCTATATTAATTCCGGGGTTTTACAAACAGGCCGTCAGTAAAAACTGCGTTCTTTAAGACGGGCTCCGGTAATTATCCGCCGTAAACTTTAAGCGCCCCCGTCGGCTCAGTCGGCTCTTTGCCGTAAGTTCTACTAATTTATTTTGCCTGCGCCGTCTTATGAGGCCTCGGTTATCTGCCGCCTTTTTTCTTTTTCTGCTGGCCGGATCTTCGTAACCGGTCCGCCAGCTCTTTTGCCCTGTCCACCTCATCCTTTGACGCCCGTCCGCTATACCTGGCAGCTATATATATCTGCCGCAGCTCCTCTGCATCTTCTTCATTGAAAACGCCTTTGGCGAGATTATCTACCTGCAGGCTTGTATAGCTCTTTTCCCACGTTATACCCCTGTCGCGCAGCGCCTTCAGGAATTTCTTATACTGGGAACGCACTCTATAGATGGGGCCGGTCCCCCGTTCCTTCTTTTTCTTCTCAGCTACCACAAACCTGGTTTCGCCAATTTCAGTATTAGATGTAGTATTTCCTCTGTTGCGTATGAAGTACCTGAATAGGATAAAAAGCAACACAACAGCTACAACAATTCCCAGGCCGCCCAGCACCAGCGAAGCAGCTGAACTTCCGTCTGTTGATTCGCCAGTACCAACATATTCCGTAGCTGGGCTCAGATTAAGGTGCATTTTAAATGTGGGCGCCTTGAATCCGTGTCCTATAAAGGAGAATATCCACACCACAAAATTAACCACTTGCAGCACAACATAAAGCGCGCCCATAATCAAAAGCCGGATGCCGTATTGATAGATATACTCAAGGGCAACGCTGCAGGTGTCAAGGAAAAAGTTTGTGCTCATGAAGGCCGCCACCAGTGCAAGCAGCAGCACTATGGACAGATCCATCATCTGATATTTTTTCTGGGAATACACACTTGTATCATGTCTCAGGGCCCTCATAAGCAAGACCTGGCATATCATCGTAATAGCCGAAGCCGGCGCGCCGACTGCCGCCGCCTCTCTGTAAAATCCAAAGGCCAGAGCCACAACAGCTCCCGCCAGCAGCACTTTCCAGAAAAATCTGAATATGCTCACCTGTTTGCTCCAGTCTGGAATATAGGTGCCGTCGTGAACAAGCCATGCCGAATACCCGATCGGCACAGCCATCGCAATAATGCCAGCAATATCGGCGCCAGGGATAAGGAAGCAAAGGGCCATCACGCCAACAGGCAGATATTTCATCCACCCTCTGTTGCGGAGAGCAAAGGCCGCTGTAAAGCAGATGCTTTCAACTCCCATAGCGATAAGAATAGCTATGGAACTGCTTCCGAGAGCCGCAGCAGCCGTTCCGACAAACGTATAGTAAAATCCAAGATCCGATAAAATCTTCAAAAGGACTATCATCGGCATACTACGCACTCCTCCCTTCGGCAGCGATATCCTCATCGTCTTCGTCAGACGCATAATTCTTTACTATCGGGGGCGCCGTAAGAGTCAGCAGCATCCCTCCGCCCATTCCCGCCGCTCTTGAGGCAGTGCGCTCTAAAGCCAGGTCTCTTTTGGGCGTAATCAGTATTATCCCAGGCTCCAAATCCTGAGTTTTCGTCATATCCTCAAAAAGAGACGACCAGGATACAACGGGCCTGCAGGAGGCACGGCCAAGGCCCTCCAGTATAAATCTGAAGTGCTGTCCGCCAAGTCCCTGGGGTACATTTCTCCAGGAACCGATACCGCCCAGTATCATGGCGTCAGTGTGGAAAGAGTACTTTACTCCCTGCTCTTCAAGGCGGCGGCATACTGTACGCGCCATGCTGAAACACCGCTCCTTAAGCTCATCTTCACAGTCGCAGTCCACGTTCAGAACAACAGATACCGACGGCTCCACCGTGTGATCATAATTTCTCACCAGCAACCCGCGCCCTCTGGCGCTCTGTGTCCAGGATATATCTTTCATAGGCTCGCGGCCTGTGTACTCTCTGAAGCCTACAGTGAGTATGGGATCCTCAAATATAAATCTGTTCACCGATAAGTCTCCCAGAAATCCGCCCAGAACCTGGTCGACCTGCTGATCCGGCATTTCCCTTGGCAAAACCACAAGCTCCCTTATCACTGTAAATGCCAGTCTGTCCTCTCTCATACCCAGGAAGTCGCCGCAGCTCACTGAGAGTTCTCTGAATATGTATCTTCCCCTTTTTGACATCGATCCCTCTACAGTTTTCCTAAGCCCCTGTCTGGGTCTGAGCCACGTGGTGCCGTCTATAAATTTACCGCCGTGCTTATCATCGGACACATTGCCTCCGCTGATAACCTGCATCTCCCCAGGAACATGCTCTCTCCAACGCAAAAAGGGCATATAGGCGTTGCCTCTGTTTTCAAGGGATATCACAATTTTAAATTGTTCGTCCGGCTCCACCAGCGGATTCGGAATGCTGTGGCGCGCATCCAGCTGGTCCAGTTCCCGCCGTCCTGAGGAACGCTGAAGCACAAAGACAATTATGGCAGCAAAGACAAGAAATAGGGCAGTCATATCTCCTCCAGCGGCACACGGACGTTGTCTATTACCCTTTTAAGGAATTCGTTTGCGCTGGCCGACCCCGAACCGCCGCCCGTAGCTATTCTGTGGCACAGCACAAACGGAGCCACGTATTTTACGTCCTCAGGTATCACATAATCTCTGCCGTTTATTGCCGCAGTGACCTGCGACGCCTTGTAAAGGGCTATAGCGCCTCTTGTAGACACTCCGGAAATAAAATCGCTCTCCCTGCGGGTACCTTCAATTATATCCATTATGTATTCAAGGCAGGGCTGAGACACTTTGATGTTCACATACTCCCGGCGCACATATTCCGTCTCTTCCATAGTCACAGTCTGCTGCAAAGACTGAAGTATGTCGAGAGTTGAGACTCTGGAGATTACTCCCATTTCCTGTTGCCTTGTCATATACCCCAGTGTCAGGCGCATAAAGAACCTGTCTATCTGCGCCTCAGGCAGCGGAAATGTTCCATAGGACTCCAAAGGATTCTGGGTGGCCATAACCATAAACGGCTCTTCAAGCCTTGTTGTGACGCCGTCAACAGTTATCTGCCGCTCTTCCATGGCCTCAAGCAGACTCGACTGGGTGCGGGGCGTAGCCCTGTTTATCTCGTCAGCCAGGACAATATTTGAGAACAGCGGGCCTGGCCGAAATTCGAACTCACCAGTTTTCTGGTTATAAAAATTTATACCCGTCAGGTCTGAAGGCAGCAGGTCCGGGGTAAACTGTATGCGCTTAAAGTCTCCGCCAATAGTCTTGGAGAACGCCCGCAGCAGCATGGTCTTTCCTGTTCCAGGCACATCTTCCAAAAGAACATGTCCGGAGCAGATGAAGCATGTCATTACCAGCTCGATTACGCTGTCTTTGCCCACAATGACCTTTGAGCAGTTTTCTACAACTTTTTTCTTGTACTCGGTAAATGGCGTAATATCCATAGGCCAATTTATCCTCCCTTTGCTTTTTCACTAAATTCAAAGCTGATTATACAGCACCGGCAGTAAGATTTCTAACGATTCTCAGATTTTGATTTAAAAATTTCCTATATTGATATGTAGAAAAATATTCTAAATGTAAAAATCCGTCATCACCATCTCCCCGCAGCCTAAAAGCAGATGTCCAGTTTTCCCTGTAGAATGTCCCTCCAGTCAATATCCGCTGTTCCCAACGCCTTTTTGGCGCAGTCGGAAACCGGCAGCAGTCGCATGTACCCAAAAAATTATAAGTATCTTTTAAAACAAAGTTATAAAATTTAAAATTCCGCTGAGTTTTTTATATGATTTATTTTACCAATGTGGTATAGTATAAATAATATACAAAAAACTTCATCGTTTTGCCATCAGTTTTTGTCATTATCTGACATGTTTTCTTGGACCTCACTGACAAAATACAGACGCAGCACAGGAGAAAGGCATTTAGACGGCGGAAGGAGATTTCAATATATGGCGAAGAAGCGGCACAGTGTATTCAGTTACATAGGGGAGTATAAGCCACTCTTTATTCTCGCCCCGTTCCTTACGGTGCTTGAATCCGTTGCAGAGCTTATACTTCCGTTTTTAATGGGAAAAATTGTCGATAACGGTATTGACAAAAACGACACCGGCTATATGATCACCATGGGAATAGTAATGGTTGTAATAGCTTTAGCCGGTATGGCCATAGGCATTTTGGGAGCAAAAGTATCCTCAACGGCGGCCCAGGGCTTTGGATATAACCTGCGGCGAGCCATGTTCTCCCAAATACAGACTTTTTCCTTCGCCGACATTGACCAGTTTTCAACGCCCTCCCTGGTGACCCGCTGCACTCTGGACGTACGTCAGATACAGGAAGTCACCATGCAGATAGTCAGAATGCTTGTCCGCGCACCAGCGCTGATGTTCGTATCCCTTGGAATATGCCTTAATCTACACGCAGGACTCTCAATTGTATATTGGGTTGCAATACCGATACTGCTGGCAATTATTGTGTTTATTATGCATATAACACGCCGTTTCTTCTCTATCATGCAGAAGAAATTTGACGCGTTAAACGCCTCTGTACGAGAAAACATGATAGCCATAAGAGTAGTAAAGACCTTTGTGCGGGCTGCCTTTGAAAAGAAAAAATTCAAGGACGCTAACGACGATCTGACCAATACCACAATCTCCGCCAGTCTCAGGATAGCTCTTCTGCACCCGTGCAGCACCGTTATCTTTAATCTGGCCACTATCGCTCTTTACTGGTTTGGCGGACATCTTGTGGGCGACTCCCAGATGCAGGAGGGCTCCCTGCTCACCTATATCTCATATCTTAACAACATCCTCATGTCAGTAATGATGTTCAATATGGTGCTGACCCGCCTTTCCCGGGCAAGAGCCTGTATTGACAGATGCACTGAAATCATAAGCCATGAGAGCTCCATTCAGCAGCCGGACGCTCCGGTTATCTGTGAAAAAAGCCAGGGCCACATTGTCTTTGACCATGTAGATTTCGCCTATCCCCGCACCGGTCGCGGTCTGGTGTTGAAAGATATATGCATAGACATATTACCTGGTGAATTTATAGCCATGGTGGGCAAAACAGGAGTCGGCAAGTCCACCTTTGCAAATCTCATACCAAGATTCTATGATCCAACCAATGGAGCTATCTACATAGACGATATAGACCTTCGTCACAGGGATATTGAAGAGCTGCGCCGTGAAATAGGCATTGTCCCGCAGCAAAATCTTCTCTTTACCGGTTCTGTAAGGGAAAATCTTATGTGGGGTAATGAATCGGCTACGGAAGATGAACTTTTGGACGCCCTTCGGGACGCTCAGGCTTATGACTTTGTCATGGCTATGCCCCAGGGTCTGGATACTCAAATTGTACAGGGCGGCACAAACGTCTCAGGTGGGCAAAGGCAGCGGCTATGTATTGCGAGGGCAATGCTGAAAAAGCCAAAAATACTTATACTGGACGACTCCACTTCAGCTCTGGACTCAAATACCGAGGCTAAAATTCGAGACCTGTTCTATGAAAAATACAGCCATATCACTACGTTGCTCATTGCCCAGAGAATTTCTTCTGTCCAGAGTGCAGACAGGATAATCGTATTGGATCAGGGCCGCATCTCAGCGGTAGGTACTCATCAGGAACTTTTGGAGACCAGCCCGGTGTATAAGGCAATATATGATTCTCAGCAGGAAGGGGGCGGACGGTAATGGCCGCAAAATCCAAAAATCGTAAGCAGAGCAATTTTCAACAGCTTAACCGTCCCAGGAACGCCAAAAAAACGCTTTTAAGGATTCTGCCCTACATAGGCAAGGAAAAATATTTATTCATAACAGTGCTTGTGATGATAGCAATAAATTCCGTGCTGTCTATCACTGCCTCATATCTTTTAAAGCCCATTATTGACGACTGCATACTTCCCAATGTGGGCGCCGACAATCCGAATTGGAAACCTCTTATACACACGCTTTCTACTTTGGCGATAGTCTATCTCTTCAGCGTCATATCCTCTTATGGTCAGTCAGCAATAATGATGGTCGTAGCCAGTAAAGCCGCCAACCGCCTGAGGGCCGATCTTTTCAACAAACTTCAGGACCTGCCCCTCTCATATTTTGACGGCCACACCAACGGCGAAATAATGTCCAGATTTATCAACGACGCCGACAATGTTGAGATTGGCATTGAACAAACGGCTACCTCGCTGATCTCAGCGTTTATAACTTTCGTAGGCACCGTATATATGATGATACGGCTCAATTACATTCTGTTTCTTCTAACAGCGGTGTTTATAGTTCTCACCGCTATTATCAGCTGGAAGATGACTACAAAAAGCCGCGTGCTCTTCAGGAGACAGCAGCAGGCTCTTGGAGTCGTAAACGCTTATGTTGAAGAGATGGTAACCGGTATACGGGTAGTCAAGGCCTTTAACTATGAGGAACACGTAAAGCGGGAATTTGCCGGTAAAAGCGGCGCATACAGGGACGCGGCTAAAGCTGCCAATTTCCTGGGCATGTCGCAAATGCCCACCATGAACCAGCTGATTGAGATATGCTATGCTTTAACCACAGTTATTGGCGGTTTCTTTGTACTCGGTTCCGAAGGCATCGGCGGCACAATATTTACTGTCGGCAGCCTTAGCGTGTTTCTGAATTATACACGTCAGATACGTATGCCGATAAGGAATGTTACTAATCAGTTTGTCACCATGATGTCTGCCCTTGCCGGCGCAGAGCGCATCTTCAATGTGATGGACCAGGAGCCTGAAGTCGACAACGGGACAATAACCCTTGTCCAAACTGAAAGCGGCCCCGCCTGGAATATGCCCGATGGCACTCAATCTCCTCTGCGCGGAGAAATATCTTTAAAGCACGTCAGTTTCAGTTACGAGCCTGGCAAACAAGTTATCCGCGATATGAATCTGACTATCCGTCCTGGTGAGAAAGTGGCTTTTGTTGGCTCCACTGGCGCTGGCAAATCTACAGTTATGAACCTTATTAACAGGTTTTATGACGTACAGGAGGGGACCGTCACCTATGACGGTATAGATATAAAGGAAATCACCAAGGATTCTTTAAGGCGGTCCATGGGCGTCGTTCTACAGGACACGCATCTTTTCACCGGCACTATAATGGAGAATATCCGCTATGGCCGTCTTGAGGCGTCAGACAGCGAGTGCATTGAAGCCGCAAAAAGCGCCAACGCTTTTGAATTTATCGACTCCTTGCCCCAGGGCTTTAACACCGTAATAACTGCCGACGGCAGCGATCTGTCTCAGGGTCAGAGGCAGCTTTTGAATATATCCAGGGCAATGCTGGCCCGCAGGCCGGTTCTCGTTCTGGACGAAGCCACATCCTCAATAGACACCCGCACCGAACAGATGGTAGATGCCGGAATGAATAATCTGATGGCTGGCAGAACCGTTCTTGTCATAGCCCACAGACTCTCCACCGTCCGAAATGCCGACAGAATCGCAGTAATTGAGGGCGGCCAGATTATCGAACTTGGCAGCCACAGGGAGTTGTTGGCTTTAAAGGGCCATTATTATCAGCTTTATACAGGGCAACATGCTCTGGATTAATAAATACCCATCGATAAGGAGGACATTAAATATGTCAACAATTAAAGCGACTTTTGCTTCAAAATGCCTGGCGCGCCCTACAGATATCTATGTAGTGCTGCCTGATCAGAATCCACCCCCCGGCAGTTCGTCATATTACCAGCGTCCGGCTAAAACTCTGCTTCTGCTTCATGGCTACTCGGGCATAGCTACCGATTGGCTGCTGAATGCGCCTGCTCAGCCTCTGGCAGCCAAATACAATCTGGCAATAGTCACAGTATCTGGAGAGAACAGCTTCTATCTTGACCAGAAGGGAACAGGACGTAAATACGGAACTTTTGTAGGTGAAGAAGTTCTTGAGTACGTCAGGAACACTTTCAAAATTGCTCTCAACCGTCAGGACACTTTTGTCGGCGGACTCTCCATGGGCGGTTTTGGCGCTCTGCGTACGGCTTTTGCCTATCCTGAAAATTTCAGCGGCTGCATAGCTCTCTCTTCTGCGCTGATTCACAATCAGGTCATGACTATGACTCCCGATAACACTCAGGGCGCACCGGCGGACTATGACTACTACGCCTCCACTTTTGGCGAGCCCTCTCAGCTTGCCAACAGCGTCAATAACCCTGAGTTCCTTGTGAAAAAGCTCAAGGCCGATGGCAAAGAAATGCCCAAAATATTTATGGCCTGCGGTACCGAAGACTCCATAATGGTTGAGAACCGCCGTTTTCGTGACTTCCTGTTATCTGAAAACGTGCGGGTAAAGTTCCAGGAAGCGCCTGGTATACATAACTGGGACTTCTGGTGCCAGCACATAGGGCCCGGCATCGAGTACCTTCTGGGCAATGATGCCTGATGGAGCCGTAAATAACCTGTGAATACCGCCCCGGTCCGGAAAATTCGCCGGCTGGGGCGGTATTTTTTACTTATTTTCATCACATACTCAGTATAAACTCTCAGGTATATACTACATTCCAAACTATAACTTCTCAGATAGAATGCGTGGCTATATAATTACAGATAGAAAACCAAGATGTCCCAGCGGCGAGAATATCAATATTTACCGCTGCCTCAGGTGGGAATGAATGAAATCAAGGAGGACGAAAATGAGTATTTTATTTATCAATGGAAGCCCTAACAAAAACGGCAACACCGCAAAGTTGGCAGCCACCATACTGGCAAACATGGATTATGAAACCCTGAATCTGGTGGACTATAAGCTATACGCTTACGGCCAGAAATTTAATGACGATCAGTTTGATGAAATACTTAAAAAAATGAAAGCTGCCGACGCTATAGTCATTGGCTCTCCTGTATACTGGCACAGCATGTGCGGCGCCGTCAGAAATCTGCTGGACCGTTTTTACGGGCCTGTCAACCCCGGCGCTCTCTCAGGCAAAAAGCTGGCATTTGTATTCCAGGGCGGAGCTCCTCTTGACTGGATGTTGGAAAAAGGCGAGTATACCATTGGCCGTTTTGCCAAAATGTACGGACTTGAATACGTAGGCATGGCGTCAAACGCCAGCGAAGCTCAGGCTCTGGCCGGAAAAATCTAAAGTCTGAATTTAAAGAGCTGCTCCCTATCCGAAAGCTATCTTTCAGATAGGGAGCTTATATTTTTATAAACTATTATCCCGCAAGCGTGCAGATCTTGTTATTCAGATCTCTAATGTCACGACACTACGGCGCCCACTTTTTCCGCCAGAGTAACAATCACGGCGCGGCGGGTCAGAATTCCGCAAAGGCAGCCTCTGTCGTCAACAATTGGCACAAAGTTCTGCATTAAGATCGAGTCTATAACCTGCTGATCGGTAGCCGTAATTCCGAGGGCTGGACAAAACTCCTCTCTGAAAATGGAACCTATGGTGTACTTCTCCTGTTCGCGCATATCGGTTGTACCTGTGGCAAGGATGTGTCTGAGAAAATCCCCTTCAGTGACGCATCCTAAGTAAAGGCCCTGTTCATCAAGTACCGGTATTGCCGTATAACCGTACCTCCGCATTATTTCAAGTCCCTGGCGCACAGTGCTGGTGGCTTCCAATACCACCGTCAGTGCCTTCGGCGTCATTATCTTAGCTATATTCATATGTTATGTAACCTCACTTATATCTCTTCTTTTTACCTCTCCGTCAGGAGAGCCGTCCTATAGATTATACCATTTAGCTGTAGAGAAAAGTTGAAATTGGGCAAATATTATTAAATTTTTAATAATATCTATGCAGGTGTAAATCCTTTTACACCTGCATAGATATTGCAATTTGCAAAAGGCTATAATAAAATAATTTTTATGAAACACTTTAAGGAGGCGGAAATTTGGATTATCCGGCTGGAGAATACGACGTGGCAGTTATCGGCGCCGGACACGCTGGGATTGAGGCAGCTCTTGCCGCAGCCCGCCTCGGCTGCCGGACAATATGCTTCACTATAAACCTTGACGCCGTTGGCAACATGCCCTGCAATCCGGCTATAGGCGGTACGGCAAAAGGCCATCTGGTCAGGGAACTCTCCGCCCTGGGCGGCGAGATGCCCCGAGCGGCAGACAAGGCCTGCATACAGTACAGAATGCTCAACCGCGGCAAGGGTCCCGCCGTCTGGTCTCTTCGTGCTCAGGCTGACAGGCGGCTCTATCAGCAAGTTATGAAGGGCACCCTCGAAGCTCAGGAGAATCTCAGACTCCTTCAGGCGCAGGTTGTGGACATACTCACCGAGAACAAGATCGTCACCGGTGTTAAAACCAGCGGCGGCGGGATATATAAATGCAAAGCGGCCATAATATGCACCGGAACATACCTTATGGGAAGGACCATAATTGGAGACAGGCAGGAAGAGAGCGGTCCAGACGGCATGCACGCATCTACAGATCTCACTCCCCGCCTTAAGGAGCTGGGGCTCACGCTACGCAGATTCAAAACGGGGACTCCTCCGCGAGTAAACCGCAACTCAGTTGACTTCTCCAAAATGGAAGTGCAGCCGGGAGACGCTGATCCCGAGCCCTTTTCCTTTGACGCTGAGTCTGCGCCTGAAAACCAAGCCGTATGTTATCTCACTTACACTAATGAATCCACACACGAGATAATCAGGAAAAATCTCCACCGTTCCCCTCTTTTTAATGGCGTTATCGATGGAATTGGTCCCAGGTACTGCCCATCGATAGAGACAAAAATAGTCACCTTTCCCGATAAAAAGCGCCATCAGCTTTTTATCGAGCCTATGGGACTTGGCACTGACGAGCTGTACATCCAGGGTTTGTCCTCTTCCCTTCCGGAAGATGTACAAATAGATATGGTTCACTCTATAGCCGGCCTTGAGAACGCCGTAATACAGCGTTTTGCTTACGCAATAGAATATGACTGCGTAGACCCCACAGAACTCTATGCAACCTTGGAATCAAAAAAAATTCACGGGCTTTACGGGGCCGGCCAGTTTAATGGAAGTTCCGGTTACGAAGAAGCGGCCGTACAGGGCTTTGTAGCAGGCGTAAACGCAGCACTTACAATATTGGGCCGCCGGCCTCTTATACTGGACAGAGCCAGTTCATATATAGGCACGCTGATTGACGATCTTGTTACAAAAGGTACAAACGAACCCTACAGGATGATGACATCACGCTCAGAGTACAGACTCTATCTCAGGCAGGATAACGCTGATATACGCCTTTCAAAGATTGGACGCGACATTGGGCTTATCTCTCAGGAGCGTTACGAAAAAGTGCTGCAGAAATATGACGCCGTGCATCGGGAAATGGAGCGTCTTGAGACTACCTTTCTCCCTCCTGGAGATGAGTTAAATTCCTTTCTCGCTTCCAAAGGGCAGCCTGAAATAAAAAGCGGCGTCTCTCTGGCCTCATTGGTGCGGCGTCCTCAACTGAGCTATGGAGATCTGGCTCCATTTGACTTTGGGAGGCCCTCGCTGCCGCGAGCCGTAGCCCAAGAGGTGGAAATAGAACTTAAATATGCCGGCTATATTGAAAAGCAGATGCGTCAGATAAGGGAGTTCAACAGGATGGAGCAGCGCCGTCTTCCTGACGATATAGACTATGACTCTATCCAGGGATTACGGCTTGAGGCGCGCCAGAAACTATCGCAGATACGTCCTGGAAATCTTGGCCAGGCCTCAAGAATATCTGGGGTGTCTCCCGCAGATACCGCCGCTCTTATGATCTGGCTTCAGCGCAAATCTGAAAACAACGGGGATTTATAGACAGATTTTGATCTGAAAGCTCTTTACATTCCATTCACAATATGTTAATATAACATAGCTTTTGCCCCTCTTCCTGGTTTTGGGATATCCCGCAGAGCGGAGTTCCTTTCACCCCCTTTACCCGGTTGAGCGGGGACTATTTGAAAGAAAGGTGATAAATATGATAACAAAAGAGCAGAAAACAGCGGTCATCGAGTCCAACCGCCGCAGTGAAAACGACACCGGTTCCCCTGAGGTGCAGATTGCCATTCTCACCGAGCGCATCAATCAGCTCACTGAGCATCTGAAGGTGCACAAGAAGGACAATCACAGCCGTCTGGGAATGTATAAGATGATCGGTCGCCGTCGCCGCTTGCTGGACTACCTGATGGCAAAAGATATTGAGCGTTACCGCGCCTGCATCGCCAAGCTGGGCATCAGGAAATAAATCTTCTTGAGAGGTATCATATGCGGCCGCGCCGCATGTGGTACCTCTGTTACTTTAATTACGGGAAAAATATAAAATCTGGATATCTGGGGGCGTATCCCCACAAAATATTATTTAAACGGAGCACCGCCGTTTTAGTATTTGAAAGGCCGTCCAAAACCTGTGGGCGGGGTTTCAAGTGCTAAAAGGTCGGGCTCCGGAAAGCGAAAGGAGCCAGCAAATGATAATTAAGCACAGAGAATTTCCGAATTACAAAAAGTATGAGATGCAGTTGGCGGGCCGGCCACTTAAACTTGAAGTGGGAAAACTCGCGGAGCTGTGTAATGCCTCCGTTCTGGTGACGTATGGCGAGACCACCGTTCTGGTAGCTGTTGCCGCGTCCCCCAGACCCAAGGACGGCGTAGACTATTTCCCTCTCTCGGTAGAGTTTGAAGAAAAGCTCTACTCCGTAGGCCGCATTCCCGGCGGCTTCACCAGACGTGAAGGTAAGCCCTCTGAGCGCGGCACCCTGGCCTCCAGGATGATTGACCGACCAATGAGACCTCTTTTCCCGTCTGATCTGAGGAATGATGTGGTTATAACCTGCACAGTCATGAGCATGGACTACGACTGCGCCCCTGAGATCGCCGCCATGATCGGCGCATCGGCGGCCGTAAGTATATCCGACATTCCCTGGGCAGGTCCTATAGGCGGCGTCAGCTTGGGCCTTAAAGACGGCAAATATCTCATCAACCCCACCCAGGAGGAGCGGCAAACCTCCGAGATGTACTGCACCATCGCCGCCACCAGGGATAAGATAGTAATGATCGAGGCTGGCGGCAATCAGATCCCCGAGGATGTCATGTTTGACGGGATTATGGCAGCTCACGAGGCAATAAAGCCCATAATAGCTCTTATCGACCAGATGGTAGCTGAAATAGGCAAGCCCAAATTTGAATATGAGCACGCCTCTTTCAACCAGGAGCTCTTTGATAAAATAGTGGACAAGTATTTGGACGATGTCCGCTACAGCATGGATACTGATGATAAGAACATCCGCGAAGAGCGTTACAATGCCGTAGTCGAAAAGATGATCGCCGAGTTTGGCGAGGAGTATCCTGAGATCACCGCTCAGCTTGAGGAAATAACATACAAGATTCAAAAGAAAGTTGTAAAAGAGTGGCTGCTTCAGGGCAAACGTGTAGACGGCCGCGCAATGAACGAGATACGTCCTCTTGCCGCAGAAGTAGGTGTTCTGCCAAGAGTTCACGGCTCTGGCCTCTTCACCCGCGGTCAGACTCAGGTGCTCAGCGTATGTACCCTTGCCACCCTGTCCTCCGCTCAGAAGCTGGACACCATCTTTGACGAGGAGTCCAAAAGATATATACACCACTATAATTTCCCCAACTACTCTGTGGGGGAGGCGCGTCCCTCCCGTTCCACTTCCCGCCGTGAAATCGGTCACGGAGCTCTTGCCGAAAAAGCTCTTGAGCCTGTAATCCCTTCCGAAGAGGATTTCCCATATGCTATCCGCGTGGTATCTGAGGTCCTCTCCTCCAACGGTTCAACTTCCCAAGGGTCCATCTGCGGCTCCACTCTGGCTCTTATGGACGCCGGCGTGCCTATTAAGGAACCTGTAGCCGGCATATCTTGCGGCCTTATTCACGACGATGACGGCAGCTGGACAACATTTATAGATATCCAGGGCGTGGAGGATTTCCACGGCGAGATGGACTTTAAGGTGGCCGGAACCAAAAACGGCATTACCGCCATCCAGATGGATCTTAAAAACGACGGCCTTACTCCGGATATCATAAAAAATGCTTTTGAGATAACCCGTGAGGCCAGAATACAGATACTGGACGAAGTCATGCTGCCAGCTATCTCTGAGCCTCGTCACGAGCTGGCTAAAAGCGCACCTAAAATGATTTCCATGCACATCGACCCCGATAAGATCCGCGACGTTATCGGTTCAGGCGGAAAAGTAATCCAGAAAATCTGTGCCGATACAGGATGCAAAATTGATATCGACGACGACGGCAGCGTATTCATCTCCCATCAGGACATTGAGGCATGCCGTGCTGCCAAGAGGACCATCGACAACATCGTCTTTGTTCCAGAAGTAGGCAAACTCTATTGGGGCCAGTGCGTAAGGGTTATTCCCATTGGCGCCTTTGTAGAGCTGGTGCCTGGCAAGGACGCCATGTGCCACATAAAGGATTTGGAGTTCAAACGCACTGAGAAAGTGGAAGACGTGCTGAACGTCGGCGACTGGACATGGGTTAAATTCCTCGGCGTAGACGACAGAGGCCGCTGGAACATCTCCCGCAAAGACGCCATAAAAGAACGTCAGGATGCAGGTCTCCCAATTGACAGGCCGTAAAATTTCAATAAGTAAAATAAGAGGACGCACTAAATTGCGTCCTCTTCAGCTTGTCTAAAAATCTCCTTCGAGGGAAAGACTCTCAGAGTTCCTGCGGCCGCAGCCGCAGGAAGAAAATGAAATTCCGTCATTTCTGGGGACATGTGCCTCAGAAATGACACTTCTCAGACCGCAAGTGTGGGATTTGTCCTCTTGTAGAGGCGAAATCCTGCGCGCAGCGGACTGCATCTTGCTCAAAAAAGTGGCTTCGCCACTTTTTTGACAGACTTAAGAGGACGCAGTGCTTGCGTCCTCTTATTTATATTCCGCGTTTTTTCACATGATATGCGTAAACCGCCAAGAGCC
>CALWYO010000054.1 GCA_944385785.1 uncultured Oscillospiraceae bacterium
TCCCAGGGGAGTATCTCACGTCTGAGAACGGCCTTTCGCGCCCGCCACATGCAGATAAGATCGACAATAAATATATTAAGGCCCATACCCCGTAAAATAACGCCGAAAGTACGGCGGATGCCCTGGATATATGAGAGCTTGCCGCCGCCGATCTTACGTACTCTCATGCCCAGCAGGAATTTGCCTGGGGTGGTGCCGAAAATACTCAGCAGCAGAGGTTCGAAGATCAGGACTAACACCAGCATTACCAGGGTGTCCAGACAGTCATCAAGGAGACTGCTGTCAAACAGATTAACATCGAAGGCGAAATATAAAAAAGAGCTCCAGATTATCGAAAATACGGCAAAATCAAACATCCTGGCAAAGTAGCGCCGCCAGGGGCCGGCAAAATACCAGCGGTCGTTTTTAGGTATGCCGATGTCTGCGGAAGAGGACAACTGCAGCAGATAGGGCTGTGGATTTAGGGAGTCTATCTCTTCGTTATTGAGAAGAAGGCCCCTGCATACTGCACAACGTATATCCGACGCATCTGAGTTGCCTGCTTGATTACGGAGGTGTGACGATATAATCTCCCTGAGAGAACTGCTGTTATTGAAAATATCCAGGATATTTTGGACGGATATCCCCAGCTCCCGCAACAGCCGGACCTTAAGGAGCGTGTCCAGGTCGTTATCGTCATAATTATTCCTGGAAGAATTGCCTATAAGCGTGTCGTTATAATAACTGGGGGATAAAAAACCGCACTGTTCATAAAAGCGCACGTTTGCCGTACTCATGCCGGCTTTTTGGGCTAATTCTTCTATAGTCATAAAAGCCTCCTTTTTTCTTCAGCGTAACTGGCAAAACGAGCAATATCCCACTGGAAGCATACTATGAGAAATATGTACGGAAAATAATATAACCTGCGGCGCACACCTGGACAGCCAGTATGGCGGGTATGCCCAAGGTGAACTTCCTGTGACGTGTTTTATGGCGGAAAAACTTCATGCCGCAAAGAGCGCCTATGGAGCCGCCGAAAATGCTGCAGGCGATAAGCGTGCCCTCTGATATACGCCATAAACTGCGCCTTGCCCGCCGTTTATCGACACCAAAAAGTATAAATGAGACCAAGTTAATGGACAGAAGGTAAATGAGCAATATAATAAGTGCTATTATGTTCACCTGCCAAAAAGTAAAAATGTTATAAGAAAATTATAGCATAATATGTCATACTACACAATAAATATTCGGAGACACCTTGTTATTATATTAAAAACGGCTCCCGCTGTAATTTCAGGGGAGCCGTCAAAAGCTATTTTCACGCGTATTGTACAAATTATATTGTGAGAGTTCCGTTTTCGCTCTCCAGGAGAAGGAGTATTTTTTCTTCTCCGCCGGTTTCGGCATTTATATAAATGAGACATTTGCCACCGCTGTCGTCTTCACAGAGAAATTCGTGGCATAACACCTCATTTTTTCCACTGGTGGGTATTACGGCCACATTGTGAGAAATAATTTTGACGCCGCAGCTTACAGCCTGTTTTGCCTGCTCTTCAGATATAAGGGACTCAGGGAGATCCCTGTTAGTATGGCACATTGCATACCCAAGGCTCTCAAAGCCGCGTACGGAGCCTGTATCCAGAGACACATAGACCTTTATAAGATCCGGATAATATATAATACCATCCTGTTCCCAGGCAAAATTAACCACAAGTTCCCCGGCCTCCTGGGACCAGTATGTGGAGCCCATATCTTTATAGCCGTGCTGCTTTAGAAATTGTTCCGCTATTTTTACGCCCTCCTCAGGCTTTATAATTGGTGTGCCGGGCATACGTGAAGTGCCGTAGTAGATCACCTGCCCGCCTTTCTGCGATACCTCAAAAGTCAGCGTTTCGCTTCCGCTTTCATGCGTAACAACAAAGACTGGGATCTCATCGCCTTCCCGCAGGTATTGGACTGTAAAATTACCTGTATCTGCGCCTATAAATTTACGGGCGATTTCCTCAGCTTCCGGCTCTGTTATGTCCTCCATGCCGTCAAGATACAGCGGGACCGCGTTCTCTATATGTTCAGAGAAAGGACCGTCATAAATAAGCGTGGGAAGCTGCGGAAACTCCGACTCCATCTGTTTAAAACTACCGGCAAGGCCGTTATCCACAATCGAGTTCTCCTGGGAGCTTATCTGCGCCTCAGCCTCTTTAAGCTCAGCGATGCTGACATTTCCGGCTATCAGTCTGGCGTAAAGGCCGCTTAAGGTGTCCGATACCAGTGACGCGCTTTCAGACAGTGAGCAGAGAATTTCCCTTGTATCCTGACTGCACTGATTACCGGCGGCGGAGCTTTTAGACAGGAAATATGCGTAATCTCCTGTTTTAGCGAGAAAAGCGGCAGTATGCTCAAGCTCAATATTCCCATAGGGCAGAGAGGAAAGGGCTGCGTCGGCGCTCATTGCGTTTGCGTATGCCTGAGCGCATACCGCGCTGAGCATGGCAGGAGAAGAGGCGTATTTGGCCTTTTTCAATGTTATGTCAAGTTCCTCTACGGCTGTGGCCAGTTCTGAAAATGCGTGATTGTAGTTTACTGCAATTTTACGACGGTAGTTGGCCGCATTGGCGTTGCCCTGAATGATAAATCCGGATAATATAAGAAAGCCGGCTGAAATATAGGTTACTGCAAGAACAGCTGCTTTTTTTGAAATCTTCATATTGATCCCCCGAATAGAGTTATAATGAAAATTGCCTCTTTGCCATTAGGATAAGGGCAAAGAGGCATAATATCCGAGGAAATACGTGTAAATATTATATTATCAGCTTAATTTTTTAATTCCAGTTTCTATTCTGTTAAGAGTCTCCCTGCGGCCAAGTATGTGGCATATCTCCACGGCGCCTCCGGGAGTTACAGACATCCCTGCGGCGGCTATACGCACGGGCCACATTAAAGTTGCGTTTTTAACTCCAAGCTGGCTTGCCAGGGAAATGAGACAGTCGTGAACTGATGACTGAGTCCATTCAGAGAGCTCTGAGAGAGCCTCCTTTGCCGCCTTTAACATGGTAAGAGATATTTCCTTATCAGTCTTTGACTTCTTGTTAATAAAAAGTTCTGAATCGTATTCGGGAAGCTCCTGGAAGAAACCAATTTTACCGGGGATATCCGTCAGCCGCTCAATACGTTGCTGCAAAAGTGCGGCTATAAGGGATGGATCTATCTCCTCTTTTTTAACTGTTTCCCTAATATAAGGGCGGGCGATAGAGGCAAACTTTTCTGAATCCATTGCCCTTATATACTCGGCATTGAAATATGTCAGCTTGTTTATGTCAAATATGGCAGGAGATTTTGATATACCGGAGATATCAAAAATCTCCGAGAGTTCCTTGAGAGAGTATATCTCCCTCTCGCCGCCCGGCGACCATCCCAGTAGCGCCACATAATTTACCACAGCCTCTGTAAGATATCCCTGGGCGATAAGATCCTCATATGAGGGGTCCCCGTGGCGCTTTGACATTTTGTTATGGGCATCTCTCATGACAGGTGGGCAGTGGACGTATATGGGCACGTCCCAGCCAAAAGATCTGTACAGCAGATTATATTTCGGAGCCGAGGACAGGTATTCTGTGCCCCGAACCACGTGAGTTATGCCCATCAGATGGTCGTCAACCACGTTGGCAAAATTGTAAGTTGGAAGTCCGTCACGCTTGATAAGGACCTGATCGTCCAGATCCGCATTGGGAACTGTGATGTCGCCATAGATGGAATCAGAAAATGTAGTAGAGCCGCTTTCAGGTATTTTCTGACGTATTACATATGGCTCGCCGGCAGCAGCCCTGGCGTCAGACTGCTCTTTTGACAAGATGCGACATGGGTCCTCAGACTTTTCATGAGTTGAGTCATCTTCGGCCTTTTCGCAGAAACACCGGTAGGCATGTCCATTGTCCAACAGGTATTGAGCGTATTTGCTGTAAAGGTGCCTGCGCTCGGTTTGAATGTACGGACCGACAGGACCGCCAATGTCTGGACCTTCATCATGGTTGAGTCCGCATTGTGCAAGGGTGCTGTATATTATTTCTACAGCTCCGTCTACCAGGCGGGACTGATCTGTGTCCTCTATTCTAAGGATGAAAGTGCCTCTGTTTTTTCTGGCAATAAGCCAGGCGTAAAGGGCAGTACGCAGGTTGCCTACGTGCATGTATCCTGTAGGGCTGGGTGCGAAACGCGTACGCACGTTGCCTTTTGGGATTCTGTCTTCCATCTCCTGGAACCAATTAGTATCGGGAGTCATAATGTACCTCCATATAAATCTTCGTAATTAAATATATTCCATTTTGACATAAAATGCAATAGTACCTGGGAAAGTGCTCTGGGGACCCGTTTTTCTTGAAAATAACCGGTTAATGTAGTAATATAAGGGAAATCATTCAGGTGGTGGTCCGAGATGGAAATAGTTCGCCTTACAAGAGAGTATGTCAGAGCGGCGGCCAATGTCTTTGTAAGAAGCTGGAGAAGCGCATATAAGGGGATAGTTCCACAGGACTACCTTGACAAACTTACGCCTGAAAAATGGGAGGAACGTCTTATTGAGGACATCTCCGGCGAAACAACGAATTTTATAGTTTTGGACGGTACGTCATGTGTGGGGATATCGAGTGCCGCTGCATCCAGAGATAAGGGTGATGACGGCTGCGGAGAGATCATAGCCATATATCTTTTACCTGAATATTCCGGAAAGGGAATTGGTGCCGCTCTTATAAAGTGGGATATGGAATACCTTGAGAGCGGAGGATATAATACAGCCTGCTTATGGGTATTGGAGAAGAACAATAGTGCAAGGCGCTTTTATGAGCGCCATGGCTTTATGCCGACTGCTCAGCACAAAGTTATCGATATTGGAGGAAAGCCGCTTGAGGCGATAAAATATATCGCACAGCTGAAGACGGGAACATGATAAATATTTATCGGCTCGACGACTTACCATATGTTGAGCACTGTAGAGAGGAGGCACTGAAACGGAAAGCATAAGGGAAGTGCTGAATGGCATATCCGATTTTATAACAGATATTTTCGCATCTGAGACTTTTTTGTCAGATGCTTCAAGATATATAACTTTTGCCACAAGGTTTATACTGCCCCTGCTTGCAGTTTTGATTTTGTGGCGCTGTACGCGGTCCCTGCTTGCTGGAAAGCATGAGCGGGAAGTTTGGGGCTATTTGAGCCTCCCAAATGGTGCAAAAATTGAACTGACAAATTGGGAGAATATAATAGGACGCGCGGCTTCATCGGATGTGGTTATGGAGTATCCTACGATATCCAGGAGCCATGCGGCGCTTATAAGGAATGCACAGGGAGAATGGACTCTTTTCGATATAGGGTCAAAACTGGGTGTCATCCATAACGGCAAAGATGTGAAGAGCCCTGTGAGAGTACGCACTGGAGATATAATTGAACTTGGCGGGGTGGAGCTGGTCTTTGTAAAAGCCTCCGCTGGTCAGGAGCGAGAGCAGGCCATGGGCAGAAGCAGACCTGGACGGGAGATTCGCCCTGGAACTACGCTGGTACTGCTTACGGAGTTTATACTCTTTCTCGGCTTGCAGTTGTGCACGTCTGCTGGAGACAATCTGGATATATCAGTACCCATTGTGTTTGCAGCCCTTATTATAATGATTTGGGTATGTTATATGATCACCAGGGCGTTGGACAGAGTGGGGTTTGAAATTGAGACGATTGCCTTTTTGCTGACGGCTATTGGTTTTGGCGTCTGCGCCAGCTCAGATCCGGACGCTCTTTTTAAGGAATTTTTTTGCCTTATAGCCGGCCTGCTGGGGTTTTGGATATTGGGGACATTTTTGAGAGACCTGGATAGGGCTATTAAGATGCGCTGGCCGATTGCGGCAGCTGGTCTTCTGCTTTTGGCTGTAAATCTGGTTACCGCAGAGAGTATATTTGGCGCCAGAAACTGGCTATCTATTGGAAGTATATCATTCCAACCTTCGGAATTCGTCAAAGTGTGCTTTGTATTTGCCGGTGCAGCTACGCTTGACAGGCTGTTTGCCAGGAGAAACCTGGTGTTGT
This sequence comes from uncultured Oscillospiraceae bacterium, assembly GCA_944385785.1. GTDB lineage: Bacteria > Bacillota > Clostridia > Oscillospirales > Oscillospiraceae > RUG626. The sequence continues at coordinate 6,043 of CALWYO010000054.1, forward strand.
TTGTTGCGTTTGCGGCAGTATGCGTGGGATGCCTTGCGATGATGAGCGACTTTGGAACGGCGGCTGTGTTCTTTGCTGCGTATCTGGTAATAGCTTTTATGCGCTCGGGAAGTTTTGCAACGGTGTTGTTATCCGCTGCAGGGGCGGCGTTTGCAGTTTTTATAGTTATCACCGCGCGCCCATATATAGCCGACAGATTTTCCACGTGGGGTCACGCCTGGGATTTTCCAAACGACGGAGGATATCAGCAGACCAGGACGATGGCTTCCGCCGCCTCAGGGGGATTGTTTGGCCTGGGAGCCGGAAAGGGATGGCTTAAAAACATATTTGCTGCGGATACAGATATGGTGTTCGGCTTTGTATGTGAGGAACTTGGCCTGATTATGGGTATTGTTACAATCTGCGGAATAGTTGCTTTGGCGCTTTTTGCCGTTAAGTCTGCAGGCAGTGCCAGAAGTTCTTTTTATGCGATAGCTTCCTGCGCCGCAGTGTCGATATTGCTCTTCCAGGTGATATTGAACGTGTTTGGCTCACTTGATATATTGCCCTTTACAGGAGTTACCTTTCCGTTTGTGTCAAAAGGCGGCTCCAGCTTGATAACTTGCTGGTGTCTCCTTGGATTTTTAAAAGCTGCAGATACAAGACAGAATGCAAGTTTTGCCATTAGACTTCCCAAGCAGCGCCAAAGGCCCACAAGGAGAGACGAGATCTCCAGAGAGGAGGCCGAAGAAGATTGAAAAAGGTGAAAAGAAGGACGATATCTGTCCTTGTGCTTATAGCGGTGATAGCGGCTGGACTTGGACTATATATTGTAAGATTTGCCATCCACGGCGACGATTGGGCAGGGTTTGTCTCTAATGGAAACGCCTTTTCAGGAGGACGGCTCCAGGAGGGGCGGATTGTAGACAGAAACGGCGTAACTTTGCTTGACATCAGCGGCGGTTCGTATTCATATGCAGAGGATGAGACAGTCCGCAGAGCTACGCTCCATGCCGTGGGCGATAGAGACGGAAATATAGGGACAAGTGCGATTAAAATGTTTGCCTCAGAACTTTTAGGTTATAATCCTATTACGGGAATATATTCCTTTGACGGAGACGGGGGCACTCTGCAGCTGACGATAGACTCTGAGCTCAACGCAGTAGCCTATAACGCTTTGGCAGGTCGGAGCGGCACGGTAGCGGTAGCGGATTATACTACGGGCGAGATACTCTGTATGGTTTCAACTCCCAGCTTTGATCCTGAAAACCCGCCTGAAATATCAGCTGACGATACGTCCGGCGTCTACCTGAACAGATTTCTGTCCTCCAGTTTTACTCCTGGATCGATATATAAACTGGTGACCCTGGCGGCTGCGATTGAAAATATAAGCGATCTTTTTGAGCGCGATTTTAACTGCTCAGGCACCATGCAGGTAGGATCAGATAATATTGTCTGCACACGTGCCCATGGGGAAATGAAAATTGAAGATGCGCTGGCGATGTCCTGTAACTGTGTATTTGCACAACTTGCATTGGAATTGGGATCTGCAACCATGGCGGAATACGCGGCTGAATATGGGCTCACAGGTTCAGTATATGTGGATGGAATTGGTACGGCTGCCGGAAGGTACGATGAGGCGGCTGACGGATCTATAGATCTGGCCTGGTCAGGTGTTGGACAGTACAACGACCTGGTAAATCCGGCGGCTATGCTTAGATTTGTATCGGCCATTGCAAATTCAGGCAGAGCTGTGGAGCTGACACAGGTGGACTCATTTAGAATCTTTAATAATTCTGAGAGAGTTATGAGGAGTTCTACTGCTGAGAGAATATCTCAGATGATGGATTACTGCGTGTCATATACTTACGGAGAAGAAAATTTCCCAGGCCTCCAGCTTAGGGCAAAGTCTGGAACGGCAGAAGTGGGCGGGGGTAAAGACCCAAACGCCTGGTTTGTAGGTTTCCTGGACGATGAAGAGCACCCGTTGGCTTTTGTGGTTCTTATTGAAAACGGAGGATGGGGCAGTGCGGCGGCCGGTTCAGTGGCGAACCAGGTGCTGCAGGCCGCAGTAGATTGAGGAGACTCAGAAATGAAAAGTAGATATTATTATGGAAGCGACATGCCAAGGGGAGTTGGCTGGAGAATAGCCGACATTCTCTTTTTCCCAGTGTCGATTTTCTATATGGAAATTACAGTGGCAATACACGCCTTCGGTTTTGGCGGCATTAACGTATGGAATACTGTCTATATACTGCTGTTTTCATTCTCGGCTGGTGCGCTTATATACGGGCTATGCGCATTTATACCGACTAAAGGCAGATATGTCACAGGGATTGTCCTGATATCGCTGTTGACTATACTGTATGGAACACAGGCGGTATATTACACTGTTTTTAAGACGTTTACCGTTATTTCTTCAGTGCTGAGGGCAGGCGACGTCCTTGGAGATTTTGGAGAGCAGGCTGTTCAGGGAATATGGAGATCTGGACTGACGATACTTTTCCTGTTGTTGCCGCTTATAATATATATTGTGCTTGCACGGCGGTTTTTGTCCCATAGAAGACCAAGATGGAAACGCGCCGTCGCTGGATTAGCAGGAGCCATTGTATTTTATGCTGGGGCGTTGTGTGGTATATATATGCACACCGGCGGGATAATGTCTGACAGGTACGTCTATTTCGATACTTTTTCTCCAGTGCTGTCTGTACCAAGGTTTGGCATACTCACTACGCTGCGCCTTGATATAGAAAATATGATATTTCCTCAGGATATACTGGACAGACCTTCTGATGAAGAGAAAGAAGAGGACGCTGCCGATACGTCTGGAGAGACTGGCGATGATCAGATAACAGATAATGAACCTGATGACGAAGCTGACGGAATTGACGAGGAGCCGGTAGTTTTTGAGCCAAGAGTATTGGAGATTGACTTCGACCAGCTTATAGCTCAGGAAACCAATGATACTATTAAAAACATGCATCAGTACTTTAAAAATGTTGAACCGACTATGGAAAACGAGTATACAGGCATGTTTAAGGGTAAAAATTTGATTTGGATAGTTGCCGAAGCGTTTTCATCATATGCTCTGGACGAAACTCACACGCCAACCCTGTCAAAGCTGGCAAGGGAGGGGTTTGTATTCAACAATTTCTATAACCCTGTTTGGGGAGTGTCTACAAGCGACGGAGAATATGTTACGCTGACAAGTCTGATACCAAAATCAGGCGTATGGAGCTTCTCCCGCAGCAGCGATAACTACATGCCTTTTGCTTTTGGCAACATGTTGAGAGAGACTGGGTACAATACCCTGGCTTACCATAATCACACGTACACTTACTATGATCGTGATTCCAGTCATCCCAATATGGGCTATGACTATAAGGGAGTGGGAAACGGACTGGAAGTGGAGACAACGTGGCCTGAGTCTGACTTGGAGATGATGGAAAAGACTGTGGGAGAGTATTCTAAAAGCGAACCGTTCCATGTTTATTACTTGACGGTAAGCGGACATATGAACTACAATTTCTATGGAAATATGATGTGTTATAAGCACAGAGACGATGTGCAGGACATGCTTGACGCCGGTTACTCTGAGGCGGCGAGCGCCTATGTGGCCTGTCAGATGGAATTTGACCAGGCGGTGGAATATCTTATCGACTCCCTTGAGGACGCTGGAGTGCTGGACGATACAGTGATAGTGATATCCGGTGACCATTACCCGTACGGGTTGGAGACAGAGCAGATACAGGAACTTAGCGATTGGGAAATCGACTCCATGGAAGTACACAGATCGACGCTGATAATCTGGAATAGCCAGATGGAGCCGGTATCGGTGGACAAATACTGTTCAAGTCTGGACATAATGCCAACGCTGGCGAATTTGTTCGATTTGCCTGTGGATTCAAGACTGGTAATGGGCAGAGATATACTGTCAGATGCAGATCCGCTGGTTATTTTTAATGACAGGAGCTTCATCACTGATATGGGAAGATATGATGCTTCTACTGACACATTTACACCAAATGAAGGTGTTCAGGTGCCAGAGGGATATGCCGCGGAGATATTAGATCAGGTAAATGACAAGTTTGATTACTCCAGAATGATTTTAGATTACGATTATTATGCGAAGGTGTTTGAAAATTGAATTGGTATATGAGGACAGAGCTCCTCCTTGGGAGCGATGGCGTTGAACGGCTCAGGAAAGCCCGCGTTGCTATCTTCGGCGTGGGAGGCGTGGGATCTTTTGCAGCAGAGGCTGTGGCAAGAGCGGGTGTTGGCAACATTACGCTTGTAGATGGCGATATAGTGACTGAGACGAACCTTAATCGCCAGCTTGTCGCATTGAGGTCTACTCTGGGTAAAAATAAAGCTGAAGTAATGCGCCAGCGCATATTGGACATTAACCCAGAGGCCAATGTAACTGCAATACCGGAGTTTTACACTTTAGAAAACGCTGAATCCATTGATTTTTCTTCCTTTGACTATGTGGCTGACGCCATTGATATGATTCCTTCCAAAGTGCTTATTGTGGAGAAGTGTACAGAGGCAGGAGTTAGAGTGATATCGTCTATGGGAGCAGGGAACAGACTGTCTCCTGAGCTCTTTGAGATAAGGGATATTTTCAAGACCGAAGGAGATCCACTGGCGCGGATTATGCGTAGGGAACTCAGGAACCGAGGCGTAAAGCATTTGAATGTGGTCTTTTCCAGAGAACTTCCGATGAAGAGACATGGGGAAGACAACAGAGTCGGCTCAGTATCATTTGTCCCGTCGTCTGCTGGCCTTGTGATGGCAGGCGGCATAATTAGGGACATTGCGGAGGTGCGGCGGTGATGGCTGAGAGAGTGATGGTCGCCATGAGCGGCGGGGTGGATAGCTCTGTAGCTGCGGTACTGCTGCAGGATATGGGATACGACACGGCCGGCGGTACAATGAGGATGAATGGACTTGCAGCTGAAGAAAGTGCTCTTCAAGATGCAAAAGCAGTCTGTGAGCGGCTTGGACTCAGGCATTTTATCTACGATGTGCGAGAGAAGTTTCAGAGAGAGGTTATAAGTTTTTTTGCCGAATCTTACATAGAAGGTCTGACCCCAAATCCCTGTGTGTTCTGCAACAGGCATGTTAAATTTCCGGAGTTTATTGACGGAGCCGCAGGAGACGGGTACGACCGAATAGCTACAGGGCACTATGCCAGAACGGAGTATGATCCGTCCTCCGGAAGATGGATTTTGAAAAAGGGAGTGGACGAGGAGAAGGACCAGAGCTATTTCCTCTATGGGCTTACACAGGATATGCTTGAAAAGACGATCTTTCCCCTGGGAAAACTTACTAAGAAACAGGTTAGAGAGATAGCCGGAGAGACTTATCTTCCGTCTGCAAAGCGGCCTGACAGTCAGGATGTGTGCTTTATCGAGGGGGGCGAAGACTATATGGGCTTCCTTCGGAGAAAAATGGGCTATTCGCCAACGCCGGGAGAATTTGTGGATGAGTGTGGAAGAAAACTTGGAACCCATGATGGCGCGGCAGGATATACTATCGGCCAACGTCGGGGATTAGGAGTATCCTCTTCACAGCGGCTGTATGTTATAGGCAAAAATATGGCTGAGAATACTGTTACGTTGGGCTGTGGTGAAAGGCTTATGACGGGACTTGTAAAAGTCGGCGGAATAAACTATGCTTCAATGCGGCCGGCGGAGGGTGACTTTTGGGCATATGTGAAGCTGCGCTATTCAAGAAACAGTGCAAGAGCTCGCGTGTGCGTTACTGGCAGAGATACGGTGACACTGGAGTTTTTAGAGCCCCAGAGAGCTCCGGCGCCTGGACAATCCGCAGTGTTTTATGATGGCGATGTTGTTTTAGGCGGCGGTGTAATACTTTAACCGCATTATTAATCTTTAGGGGGCATGACAATGGAAACAACTCTCAGGCTTGCGGCCTCGTTCGCAATTGGATATCTTTTAGGCTCTATTTCTTTCGCTGTAGTCCTATCAAAACTGTTCAGCAAAAAGGACGTCCGAAATTTCGGCAGCGGGAACGCCGGCGCCACAAATGTCGCGAGGGTTCTGGGAATATGGTATGGGTTGCTCACGCTCCTTTTTGACGGATTGAAAACCGCCGCGGCAATGTTTTTAGGACACCTTATAGGCGGGGAAAATGGTTTTTTGATAGCAGGAGGCGCATGCCTTTTAGGACATTGCTTTCCCGTGTTTTTTGAGTTCAGGGGAGGAAAAGGCGTGGCTGTAGGGGCCGTCATGGGACTTATGCTCTCATGGAAATTGTTTTTATTGCTCTGTGTTGTTTTTTTTGTAGTATTTGCAATATTCCAGCGTGTATCTTTGAGCTCAATTGCCTGCTGCGTTGCATTCCCAATATTTGAATATGTACTGGGATTCCACGGCTTCTGGGAGATGACGCTGGGTATAGTCGCCGCGGCAAGCGTTATATTCATGCACAGAGAGAATATTAAGAGACTCATAGCCGGCACTGAACCCAAATTTAAGATAAAAAAAGAGAAAAAGTGACAAAACAGCGTAGAATTGTCTTTAATATATAGTTAAGAGATACCTATGTTAATTGACTTTAATACATTATGGTGGTAAAATTATTATCTGGTATTGTGTAATACCGGAGTAGATAGAAAGACAAGACGGGAAATGGGGGGAGAGCTTTGGAAAAGCAGAAGAGGCGTCTTGGAGATAGAAAGGACGGACGCCTGCTGCGAGAGTTGGATGCGATGCACTTTATTGTGCCGCTTATATATCCCAACAGATGCGACAATGAAGCATACATATCAGAGCGAATAGATATAACTAACCTTAACGCCTATCTGAAAAAGAAAAACGAGACGGAAAAAGAATTCCCGTATACAATGTTCCATGTGGTGTTGGCCGCGCTTATTAAGACTATAACCCTGCGGCCTAAGATGAACAGATTTATATGCAACAAAAATATTTATCAGCGCAATGAAGTCTCAGCCTCCTTTGTGGTGAAAAAGAGGTTTTCAGATGAGGCTGAAGAGGGACTGGCATTTGTCCATGCCAAGGACCAGGACACTATAGACACTATACACGAGTACATACGTTCCCAGGTGATGTTCTGTCGGTCTGACAAAAAAGACAGATCTTCCGATAGTATGGAAATACTCAATAAGATGCCGAGGTTTTTGGCAAAATTCCTGGTGTGGATTATAACGAAGCTGGATAAACACGGCTGGTGCCCATATTTCCTGATAGGTACAGATCCGTATTATTCATCAGTTATAATATCCAATCTGGGATCGATAAAGCTCAAGTGCGGGTATCACCATCTTACAAACTGGGGTACTTGCTCTCTGTTTTGCATAATCGGTGAGAAAAAGATGTCGCCGTTTTTTGATTCCCAGGGGAACGTAGAGATGCGTGAAACCCTTGATTTGGGAATTACAATAGACGAGAGGCTTGCAGACGGTTATTATTATTCAAAATCTATCCGTTTACTGAAGCACCTTCTTGAGAACCCAGAGCTTCTGGAGCGACCTGTGAACGAAGAGGTGGAGTATTAAATGAGTGAGATTACTGTTAAAACACCGTGGATAAAAAATTTAGGGGATATGCCGTCACACCTGGAGTATTTCCAGGGATCTATGTATGAACTTATCTCAAATGTAGCGGCTAAGTATCCTGATTATGTGGCATTTGATTTTATGGGGAAATCTACCACATATAGGCAGATGATGGCTATGGTAAATAAGTGCGCCAAATCCCTACGCACCATAGGGGTAAGGGAAGGGGACAGAGTTACGATTGCCATGCCCAACTGCCCCCAGGCGGTATTTATGTTCTATGCTGTAAACTGCATCGGCGCGGTTGCCAATATGGTGCACCCGCTCTCCAGTGAGAAGGAGATAGAATTTTATATTAATCTCTCTAAGAGTGTCACCGTTATAACACTTGATCAGTTTTATGCGAAAATTGAGGCGATACGCCAGAACACTAATGTTGTAAATGTAATACTTGCCAGCATTAGAGACGAGCTCACAAGGCCCGTCAGGGCGGGATATATGCTGACTGAGGGACGGAAGATTGAGAAAATACCTGAGGACGCGCCTGTCATCCGCTGGAATGATTTTATAAAATTGGGCAACGCCTGTTTCTGGAATTACAAGGTGAAAAAGACAGGCGATGACCCTGCGGTAATACTGTATTCCGGCGGTACTACCGGCACGACAAAGGGTATTTTGCTGACTAACCTCAATTTTAACGCCCTGGCAAAACAGGTCGTCTCGGTGAACCAGATGTTCCGGCCGGGCGATAAGATGCTGGCAGCTATGCCAATTTTCCACGGCTTTGGACTTGGAGTGTGCATACATACAATGCTTGCAAACGGCGGGCGCTGCCTTTTGGTTCCACGCTTTACTGCGAAGAGCTATGGAAAACTCATCAAGAAGAAAAAATGCAACTTTATTGCAGGTGTGCCGACGCTTTACGAGGCGCTTTTGAGACTTCCCAGCATGGAGAATGCCGATTTTTCAAGTCTCAAGGGCGTGTTTTCCGGCGGAGACTCCCTGTCAGTGGAGCTTAAGAAGAAATTCGATAAATTCCTGTATGACCACAATGCGGCCGTGCAGATACGCGAGGGATACGGTACTACAGAGACGGTTACTGCCTGCTGCCTTACGCCTCCTCATATGGCAAAAGAGGGCAGCATCGGGTTGCCTTTCCCAGATACTTATATAAAGATAGTAAAACCCGGCACTGATGAGGAAGTCCCCTATGGACAGGAGGGGGAGATACTTTTATCAGGACCTACGGTGATGAAGGAGTATATAGACAATCCTGAGGAGACGGCACAGACTCTGCGTACACATGCCGATGGACTTACCTGGGTGTACACAGGGGATCTTGGATATATGGACGAGGACGGATTTGTCTATTTCCGCGGACGCAGTAAACGGATGATAATCTCATCAGGCTATAACATATATCCGGCGCAGCTGGAAAATATAATTGACGCTCACGAGCTTGTACAGATGAGCTGCGTTATCGGGGTGCCGGATCCCTATAGGATGCACCGTGTTAAAGCGTTTATTATGCTCAAACCGGGTGTGCCGGCAACTGAGGAGACGAAAGAGAACATAATGGCCTACTGCCGCAAGAATATAGCCAAATATGCACTGCCTAAGGATATTGAATTCCGCGATAACCTTCCCAAAACGCTGGTGGGGAAAGTTGCATACAGGCAGCTGGAGGAAGAGGAAATGGCCAAGTATGCAGGGGCGCAGGAAGACAAAGGCGAGGTTTCCTCCGAATCTGACGTTAGTGAGGCGGCCGAGCAGGATAAGCAGTAACAGGGGAGGATATATATGGTTAGGAATATAAGCGACGGTAAAGTCACTATAAATGAGCATATGAGAGGCGGAGACGGCTCTGTAAAACTGGTTGAAATTGCCACTCCCGCTGAGATGTACGGCAAGGCAAGACTCTATAATAAAATTATACTTGAACCTGGTTGCGGGATCGGGACCCATCAACATACTGGAGAGTGTGAGATATTTTTTATACTGAAGGGTAACGGAGTCTATAATGACAATGGTACTGAAGTAGAGGTGGGACCTGGAGATATAACTCTGACAATGGATGGGGAAAGCCACGGAATATACAATAAAGGGCAGGAGGTCCTCGAACTTATAGCCATTATCCCGCTGAAACAGTAACTGTTAAAAATTACTCACATATAGGAGACCGGCATGAATAAAAACTTAAATCAGCCTAAGTATGAGGATATGTATGAAGCCATTTTGACTTTAAAAACGGTTGACGAATGTATGCGCTTTTTTGAGGATCTCTGCAGCATTACTGAACTTAAGGCAATGGAACAGAGGTTTCATGTGGCGCAGCTTCTGGATAAGGGAATGATCTATAATGATATTCTGGAACAGACGGGAGCGTCCAGCGCCACGATCAGCCGTGTAAACAGAAGTCTGCGCTATGGAGAAGATGGCTACGCCATAGTTTTTGAGAGGTTGCGTGAGCAGCAGGAATGAGCCAGTATATACCGCTTGCGCCGTTGTATGACAGTTTGACAGAGGATGTGCCATACGAAAAATTTGCCGATTTTTACGAGTATATCTTTAAGAAGTACAACATATCCCCCAGTTTAGTGCTGGATATTGCCTGCGGCACGGGCACGCTTACTTGCATTTTAGCGAAACGCGGGTACGAGATGATCGGAGCAGACGGCTCTCAGGATATGCTGGCGCAGGCTATGGAGAAGGCGTTTGAACTGCCGGAGAGTATTCGCCCGATATTTTTGTGCCAGGAGATGGAGGAACTGGACCTCTATGGCACGGTGGAGGCTGCCGTGTGCTCACTTGACGGAATCAATTATGTGCCTGAAGAAAATATCGACAGGGTGTTTGAGCGGCTGCATCTTTTCATTGAGCCGGGGGGCGTGATTATATTTGATATAAACACGCCGTTTAAGCTGAAATCATTAGATGGACAGGTCTTCCTTGATGAGAACGAGGATGTATACTGTGTTTGGCGGTCCGTATTTTACGAGGAGGAGAACGCCTGCGTTTACGGTATGGATCTGTTCTCCCACAAATGCGGCGACATGTGGGAGAGAGCACAGGAAGAGCATGTGGAGTATGCCCACAGTACGGATATGCTTACAAGACATTTGGAACAGCACGGATTTGGGGAAATATCGATTTTCGGAGAGCTGGAGGATAGAGCTCCCAAAATCGATGAACTGAGGGTGTTTGTTGCTGCAAAGCGTATGTGAGAGTGATTTTAGATATCGCGGCCTCAGGCTGCGATATCTTTTTTGGAAAGGAGTTTATATGGACGAGCTTTTGAGAGCGATATCAGAAGATGGCTTTATCAAACTTACTGTTGTAAGTCTCAGAAATGCCGTGGAACAGGCGCGGCAAATACACATGACGCTGCCGGTGGTTACCGCCGCCATAGGGCGTACAATGGCGGCGGCCTCAATGCTGGGAAGCGGTACAAAGGAAGAACAGGGGTCCATAACTGTGAGGATCAACGGCGGAGGGCAGATAGGAAATATTATTGCAGTTGCCGACAATATGGGAAATGTAAGAGGATATGTACAGAATCCAGCTGTGGACATTCCGTTACGTAAAGATGGAAAGCTTGACGTGGGGACAGCTGTTGGCACAGACGGTACTCTGACTGTTATACGAGATTTGGGGTTCGGAGAGCCTGTAAGCGGCAGCGTGCAGCTGGTAAACGGAGAGATTGCACAAGACCTGGCGCAATATCTTGCTGAGAGTGAGCAGGTGCCAAGCGCATGTGCTCTGGGGGTTCTCCTTAACATAGACCAATCCGTGCTTTGTGCCGGAGGCTATATAGCGCAGCTGATGCCAGGCGCTCCAGAGAGCACTATCGGGAGATTGGAAGAGAATGTAAGTAAAGTTGGCCCTGTCACATCCTGGCTCAGAGACGGCAGTGTTTCAGATCTGGCTGAGAGCGTATTGGAGGGATTCAGCCCGAAAATACTTGAGCGCGATGCAGTCGCATATAAGTGCGATTGCAGTCGGGAACGTGTTATGGGCGCCCTGGCTGGTATAGACAAGAGCGAAATACAAAAAATACTGGATCAGGACAAAAAAATAGAGGTAAAGTGCCGCTTCTGTGGGAAGACATACAACTTCACATCTGAGGATTTTGTCAAAGAGTAAATAAATGAATATGGAAAAGCTGCCGAAAATGCAAGAGCGTTTCGGCAGCTTTTCCATATCTGAAAATTTATATGTTTTTACTTTATATGTGACAGTAGTCAGTCTATTCTGTCAACAGTATACTGACCGGCACTCTCCACTGCGTCAATGAGCGAGGCGTCGTATATGATTGCGCTTGCTTTGGGATAAACTTCCGCCCAGCCCTTATCAAGCAGTACCTGCACGTGTTTTACGCCAGGGATAGCTTCAAGGGCGGCGCTGATTTTATCAGCGCATTTTTGACACGACATGCCCTCTATCCGGACGACTATATAATCCAGCCTTTCAATTTTAAATATGACTGGTCTCGTGCCGTCGTTACAGCAGGCTATCATCATGCGTTCGTCGTTTGTCCAGCCGCGCATTATGCTGCCGCCCTGGAGGGCAGTATAAATATATCGGCTGATGCAGTCCCAGGCTTCACCGCATTGACTGCCCCGCCCAGTATACCAGAAGGTGTCTTCGCCGCCGTATCTCTCAAATATGAACTCATCGCCAACATTGTAGAAAGGACATGGGCCTGAGCTGGGATTTGCCAGATACTCATTTTGAAGATCTGAAAAGCATTTTTTGTCGATAACAGTTACTCTACACTTGTGCTGCATAAAACTCCCTCCCTTTATCAAATATGCCGGTGCGACTAATTTAATGTATATATTACGCTATTTCAAGGGCTGACAGTAACTGGCAAAACCTGACAAGAACTGTTGCAAATTGCGCTCTGGTAGCCGTGCCTTTTGGCAGAAGAAGATTATTCTCAACACCCTCCAGTAGACCCGCCTGAACAGCCCAGTTTACAGGTTCAAGGGCATAGGAGTAGATGTCGTCACAGTCTTTAAACATTGACACAGCAGGCGATACGGATATGTCAATACCCTTATACTTGGCGTATCTGTAAAATATGGCTGCTAACTGCTCTCTTGTAATAGAATCATTTGGCCCGAAAAGCCCTTCGCCGTAACCGTCTATAATGCCGTTTGAGCTTGCCCAGATGATGGCGTCAAAATAATACCAGTGAGAAGGGACGTCGCTAAAAGGCTGATCGGAGGACACTGCCGGACTTCCCTCAAGTCTGTATAGGACTGTTACCAACATTCCGCGGCTTGTGGGTGAGCCTGGCGAGAACAGAGTGTCGTCTGTGCCGCTCATAAGACCTGAATTGACCACGTACTTCACCGCATCATAGTACCAGCTGTCCTTTGACACATCTTCAAAGTCGATTGCATCTGAGGGTGGTTCCGGCTGCTCTGTGACTGGGAGAGATGGAGCTGACGGGGGAGAGACAGGCTCAGATGGTATGACGGGCGGCAGAGTTGGTGTATCGGGAGTATCTACCACAAGGTTACCAACCTGGTCGAGAGAACCTCCATTGGGAAGTTGAATTATTTTACCCTGGGAGTCTATAACAGCCGAGTCCTTTGGCAGCGTAACGGAATCGCCCAATATGATTGTCTGGTCTCCATCGGGCAGTGTAACAGTCAATTCTTTATCGGCGCGCTTTATGGATATACTCTCTTCACCGGCAATTTGAAGCTCGGAATCTTCGGAGGATATGGATATCATACCGTTATACTCCATATCTGGCATTGAAACAGTACAATCTTTGCTGAGAGATATTGATATTGGGGAGCCGTCTTCAAAGGTTGCTCTGATTATACCGCCGGAAGGAATTGAAAATTGTTCTCCGCTGATAATAGGGTCGCCGCTTTCAGGCGGGATGAGATTTAGCTTTACGCTGCCGACTTGTTCGCTGGAAGTCAGAATACTGATTGAACCGTCAGCCTGATACATGATGTTATCTCCAAGAATTTTGGGGACGCCTTCTTCAACAGTGACGGAGCCGGAGGAGAGAAGCGTCTGACTTGCGCCGTCGGAGTATACTATGGAAGTTTCGGCGGGCAGACCTGTGAGCAGAGCGGCGGGAGTCATATGTACTGCGTCAAATGATAATGAATCCGGCGGCGTGATGCTTAACTGCACAGCGCCAGAACTGTCCTGGCAATAGATATAAGATTTGTATGCATCCAATGTCAGCATCACGCCGTCAGTTCCGGTGATATCCATGCCACCGGAACTGATAAACTTTCCACCACTTGGCAGAAAAACTATGGAGCCGTCCGGCATCTCAAGACTGCTGGCTGAAGGCAGCGTACAGGAGCTTTCGTCGGATGTGAACTGGTAAACGTATTCAGGGAATACAGTAACAGATGTTATTTCTGAAGGTATAGTAGCGTCCGAATTGTGGATGTAACTGCCTCCGGATATAACTATGGATCCCTCTTTGCCAAAGCGGGGCAGAGGAGAACTGTCGAGGGATGTGACTATCACACCGCTTATTTCAGCAGCGCCAGAGGGAATTGACACTCCATTGATGGATATGCTGTCACCGCCTGAGTTTTTTATGAGTCCGTCATTCGTAATTGTGAGAGAACAGGTCTGCTTGCCGCGCAGATCCAGTGACAGTACGGAATCCTGAGGGACGGTCAGATTGCCTTTTAGATCTGAGCCATCATGTACAGTTAGAGATGTGTCGCCTGAGATGAAAGAGTCGGCAGACATAACAGGTTCACCATCTATAAATTCAAAAGCGATAGAGTCGAGATTGTCGCCTACAAAAAGTACGCCGCTTGTCTGGGCCGATTCGGGAAACTGGACGTCTCTGTTGACAAGGATGACAGGATTACCTGGACCGTCAGCTCCTTCAGTAGAAAATTTGTAGCTGCCGGAGGCATGGCCGATGGGCACTGCCTCGGAAGTGGAGGCAGACACTATACCGCCGGATATTGTTATAGAACCTTCAGCTGAAGATAATGGACTTCCGATGGCCGGCAAGGTCCGCCCAGAGGCGCTGACGCGGCCGCCTGTTATATCAATATCTGTAGAGCCAATGCCGCCTTCACCTTCAACAGTGACGGAACCGCCGGAAATTGTGATGGAACCTCCGTCTGCTGTTCCTCGCATCTGGTTGTGTCCTCCGCCGATAGCAAGGCGCCTGCTGCTTATGATTATATTTCCTCCTGATATATCCAAAACGCCGCAGGCTTCTCCCTCTTTGGGTCCATTTGCTCCTTTTCCTCCTACTCCGGCGCCGTTGACAGATGATATGTCGAGACTGCCGCAGCTATCGGTACATATATGGTCTGGAGAGGCCTCCTGGCAGCTGATGGTAAGAGAGGCGCCGCTGGGCAGGTTAATACCGGCGAAGATATTGCCGGCAGCAGATAATGAGTTGCGGCTGTTTGGACTGAGCACAATCAGGGCGTCAACGCCCGTGGCAATGCCTATTGGGGAACTGGTTGACGTCTGTATATCTACACCGTCAAGTGTAATGGTGGAGTCGCCCCTTATCAGAATAGACTGGTCTGTCTGCGCGGCTGTGCTTATTATAAACTCACCGGATTTAATCTCAAGCTGATTTTGATCCGCGTCAAATATGTATTCGCCGCTGCCTGATACAATAAAATCGCCCGCAGTTTGCTTATCGTAAATGGCAAACGCGGGCAAAGAGGCAGATAATAGAATAGATAATGACAGACAGAATACCGCGACTTTACTTTTAATACTCATTATTGTAGCTCCCCATTCATTTTTTATTTCTAACCCATGTCTGAGTTATTGACTCAATAAGAGTAAAAGAGGCAATGCAGAGAGAACGTATGTATGACTGATACTGAAGGATTCCATTTAAAGAAGAAATGTACAAAATTTCAATAATATAGTATCATATTTTTGTCGAAATAGCAAAGAAAAAAATAGAATAAAGTCGAAATTTCTGTTAAAGATACAGTAAAATATTTAATTAAGAAGGATATTAGCGAAAAGTAGCTGTTTTATGATGTAGAAGAATGAAAATTGTAACATTATTTTGTTGTGAAAGGCAGATTGAAATTTTGAATTAATAGGTCAAAACGACTAAATTTAACTGAAAACTGTAATTGAGCTTAACATTGACCTTGCACACTGTGCAAAATGTGGTATACTAAAAAAAGATAGAAAACATACTTTTAAAATTTAGTGTTCTAACTAAACTGTCGTATAAGTCAGTTGACGAATATATAAAACCTGATAATATGGGTATAACCCCATTATTATTATAATAATTAGAGCTAAATTTGAAGGAGGTATTTTTAATGTACGATGGTAATCCAAATGTCGACGAAAACGGCTATATTTATGCTAAGTGGAAGATTGCGCCTAACACATACATAATAGGATATCACGGGACGATGTATGCATATCTGTTCATAGGAACTGAAAAGGCATTGCTTATAGATACTTTCTATGGATATGGCGATTTGAGAAAATTTGTTGAGGATTTAGCGGGGATGCCAGTAATGGTAGCCAACACTCACGGACACTTTGACCATACTGGCGGCAACGCTTTCTGGGAGCATGTTTACATCAGCGCAGAGGGCCAGAAGGATATGAAGAATACCTTTGGCGAGGAACATCAGAAGAGATTTGAGGCAATGCCGCATCCGGACTACACTGCCACCACCATTGGCGACGGTTATATCTTTGATCTGGGCGGCAGGACTGTTGAAGTTATTGACATACCATGCCATCACGCAGGAAGTGTTGCATTCCTGGACAGCCAGACGGGATTTTTGTGCACAGGCGACGAATTAGAGCCAGGACAGGTGCTTTTAGGAGCAGGCGGACCGGATAAGATAGCCAGGCATAAGGCGAATATGGAAAAACTCTATAAGAGAATAGACGAGATTAAATATGTCTGCCCAGCCCACAATGGAAGTCCTTGCGACCCTGAACTGATATCTGACTATATTGAGCTTGATACGCGTATTCTGAATGGAACTGCCCAGATTATGCCTAATACGGCGGGGTTCGGATATGGACCAAAGCCCAGGAAATTCCGTCCTGATGATCCGGATCAGGTTCGCGCCCAATATGGCGGTGCCTCGATTTGCTACGCACCTTGGGATAAGTAATTTTGCCGGCAGTCCCCGCGGCAAATCTACGCGGGGACTGCTTGATTTAAAAGTTGCCTTAAGTGTATTGACATAGTTTAATGCCATATGAAAATAATATTAGTATTATATTTTCATGCGGTATTCAGCTAACAAAAAAATTTATTAGGCGGAGCGCCGCCTGATAATAGATATGGACAGGTGAGCGCGATGACTGATTTTGCAGCTGTAAAGCAAACGGGCGATAAGCCGAGAAATATTAAAAGCAATAATCAAAAGCTGGTATTGACGCTTCTGAGACAGAGCGGAGTTATGTCCTTAAGCGAGATAGCAGAGATGGTAAAACTCAGTAAGACGACTGTAGCCAAGATTGTAAATACGCTTGTCAATAAAGGATATGTTGTTTCGGTAGGTAAAGGTTCCTCTACTGAAGAGGGAGGAAAACGTCCGGAACTGTTTACCTTTAATGTGACCTGTGCATTTACTATTGCGCTGCAAAACCGCCATGGCAACTTGCGTGGGGTTTTGATGGATTTAGCGTCACATGTTCTTTTTGAGAATCAATGTGATTGTTCGCCAGATATCGGATATGAGGATTATGTTTCCGCGTCTGCCGGTCTTATAGAAGGACTTCTTGCAGAAAGCAATATATCACCGGAGAAAGTGTGCGGAATCGTATTGGGATGCGATGGAATTGTTGACCCCGTACGTGGCATTTTGAGGTTCTCAATACACCGCAAGTGGGAAAATAATATGCCAATTGCGGCTGATCTCAAGAGTCAATTAGGTCTGGATATACCGATATTTGTAGATAACTCCTGCCGGTTTTACGGATATGCAGAGCTTGAGAAAAAGGAGACATATGCATCTGGCAGCTCAATAACGATCTTTACCTCGTATTCTACTGGCGGGTGTATTCTATTCAAAGGCCAGATGCTACACGGAGAAAACGGCTTTATGGGTGAGTATGGCCACATAATTGTGGAACCAGACTCAAAGATAAGATGCTCCTGTGGAGGATACGGTTGCTTCGAGACAGTTGTCTCTCCTGAGGCACTAATCAACGCAGCGTATGAAGCGTATAAAGAACATCCTGAGTCATCTATTTATGAGAAGGCACAGCAGGGAAAGCTTGAGTATATTGACATATTCAATGCGGCGAATCAGGGCGATTCATTTTCCTGTGCCCAGATGGACCGAATTGCCAGATATTTTGCAATTCTTATCCACAATATTACTCTTCTCCATGATCCGCAGAATGTCATCATTGAGGGAGTATATACTGAAGCAGGCGACTATTTTTTATCTTCCATACGCCGTGCGTTGAATAATATGCCGTTTTATAAGATTAAACGCAATTTGAACATTACTTTTTCTACGCTGGATCCGGAAAATGCCTTCTTGTCAGGGGCGTCCAGGTATGCCGCAGATACCTATTTTGACAATGAAGAATTGTACATTTGAGTATCACACTAAAAATACCGCTGCAAGGCTATTTGCCTGCAGCGGTATTTTTTAATCTGTTTTTAAAGGTAATTAATACTTAAGTTACTTTTTGTCAGGTAAAACTCCAAAACAAAATGCAGTCCTCGAGTTATAAGACGCCCCGCCCTTGTATATTGGATTCGGAAAATGACTGAAATTCACAGCATTTGGATAGTTTTGAGTTTCAAAACAGAATGCATGGTGCTTTCCATAGATGGCTCCGTCCTTAGAAGGGGGGATGACCTTGGGAACATTGTTCATTGTGTAAAACTGCATACCAGGCTGATCTGTGCAGACAGTCAATGTGCGGCAAGACACGGGGTCATAAGCAAAAGCCGCCTGGCGGTATCCCCGTTCGCGTATGCAGAAGTTGTGATCGTATCCACCGAAAGCAATCAATTGCGGATCAGAGGAGATAAAGCCGTCGCCAATGCGTCTGTCGTCGGTAAAATCAAAATCAGTACCTTTTACTGGGCGTATTTCACCTGTGGGAGCACAGGTTTTGTCGTTGGGAGTAAAGAAATCGCAGTTCAAACGGACTATCTGGTCGTCTATTACGCCGCTGTTATGTCCTTTGAGATTAAAATAGCAGTGATTAGTTATGGAAACTGGGGTGTCTTCGGTGGGAGTAAAGTTATAGTCCAATATAAGCTGATGATCCTCAGTGAAGGTGTAAGTCAGATCAAGGGTAAGCGTGCCGGGATATCCGCCGCGCCCATCATCAAAGTGACGCAAAGTTACCCAGGCTCTGTCCTGACAGGAGCCGGAATCCACATAGTCAAAAATAAACGCCGAATAATTTCCACTGCCGCCGTGCATGGCGTTCCCATCAGCGCCTTTTTCAAGCTGGTATGTCTTACCGTTAATAGTAAAACTGCCTCCGACTATTCTGTTGGCATATCTTCCGATAATAATGGCGCAGGCCATTCCGTGGGGAGAGTATTTATCTATGGAGTCCTGACCCAATACTACATCTCCCAAAATTCCATTTTTATCTGGAACGTGGACTGAGTGAATAATCCCGCCGTAAGTTATGATCTCAGCATACGCGCCGTCAGACGCCTCCATGTGAAATAAATCTATATCTTGTCCGTTTAAAGAGCCAAAATTTTTAGTAGTCAATTTCATGTGCCTGACTCATCCTTTTCTTTATAGCATAATCGGTCGGAAGGGGAAGCCCTCCCGACCGATAACAGGTTATTATAAAGTTATATTTCTACCTCAATCCTATCGTCGCCCTCAAGGAAAGTGGCACACATATCGTTGCCGTAGGTGCGCTGAGGCAGCATGCACATGATGTGGGTCACGTCGGTGTTATAGACGAACTGTCTGCCGTGAAGAACGCCGGGGTTGAGCTTAACATATGTGCCCTGGGGAACGTGGAAGGCCTCGATGGTGTTGGGGTCCACGTTACGGCCGCTGGGGCCGACAAAAATAACGCAGTCTCCGTCAATAGGAAGCAGGCCCTCGCAGGTGTACTGATGGTATTCCACCATGGAAATTATGTTCTCGCCCTTGGCAACTCTGCATATAGACACGGAGGTAGGAGTAGTCTGAGCAAAGAAGATCTGAAGCCTATCGGGATAAAACTCGTTGGAGCGGCCCGGGCCCTCAGGGCGGAAGGAGTCGTCTGTAAGTGATGCGTAGTCGCCGTATTTGCGGAATTTCTCAAGAGAAAGTTCCTGAACTTTTATTTTTAACATATCTGTCACCTTTCTTAAACCGTGGGCGCCACTAAGGGCGCCCACTAAAAAATAGAGTGAATAAAGTGAATAAGCGATTAGAGGCTGCGAGGACCGTCAGCATCTGGATGGTCAAATATGAGACCAAGATAACGAGCGGCTTCCTTCAGCGCCGCCTGATAATTACCGTACATACCACCCACATGGTGTATATATGGACCATACATCAGGCGATCTTCCCATTTTGCCCAGTCGTCGGTTTCAAACCATACATAAGTACCGGTAGTCTCAGGGCCGGTTGTAGCTTTGCCTTCGCCGGCGAAGAGATAATAATCCTCGCCAAGATCGTCAAAGCGGGCAACAGTTATTGGACCCTGTTTCAGATACCAATGCTCCTGACCGCGATCGGACATGCATGCAGCGCAGCCGCTATCCTTAAGGGAATAGGGGAATGGGCCGCAGTGCCAGAGCAGCTCTGCATTGTCGTTCTGCGGATGACGAATGGTAAGGTCAGCAAAGAACTGAACCTCCTCATAGAGACCAACAGCTCTCATGATTGCAAGCGTAACAGCTCCGTTAACATCGGTTTCGCAGGAGATGGGAAGTCCTTCGTCTGCCATCTCTCCCAGCGTCATGCAGGGAGGCACGCTGGCAATGGCGTTGAAAGCAGACCAGCACTCCATGGCGCCGACAGTACAGCCGTTCTGAAGCATAAGCTCTTTAGTGGCCATCTTGATGCCCGCCACTAACTTCGCGTTTTCCTCAGGCATTTTACTGAAATCGATGCGGGAAGTGAGATCGGCAAAATAGTTCTTGAAGTCCTCGCCGTTTTCAGCAACAATCTTTTTGGCGAGATTTACTATGGATATGGGTGAGATAGGCACAGTAATGATGCCGAACCTGTTCATCAGGGCAGCCTCATCGGTCATAACACTCATAAAGGACGCAGGACGTGCACCTATTTTTGCAATTCTAAGGCCTTTCATTGCCTTAACAACTGCTGCAGCTCTGAGAAATGTAACAAAGCCATTCTTAAACTTCTCATCTTCAGTCTCGCAGTTTGTGATGTAGCTGAATGTAACGCCAAGACGACGCATTACCTTTGTAGAGGCGAACATTCCGCACTGAGTATCTCTGCCGCGCTGAGCGTCGGTGTTGGGAACTGCATCCCTGGCGCCCCAGACAAGTGTAGGCAGCTTGAAAGCTCCGGCAATAACAGCGGCTACCTGCTCCTCGCCAAAATCGCAGAAAGGAACAAACAGAGCGTCGATATTGGCGGCCTTGAGCTTCGCCACTACCTTCTCTACGTCGCCCGGCTTGAAGGCGATGCCGTTTTCGCATATGTCGTCTATGTTGACGTATTCTACTACGCCGGGCTTAATTTCATCTATAACCTTCATAAAGCGGTCCTTCTGACGCTTGGCTTCATCCATGCTCAGCATGAAACGCTTGGTGGGAACTATGCCCAGTGTTAAGGTCTGTTTATACATGATAAATCCCCCTTCTATAATACTCCACCCGCTGATCAAGTTCGGTGTAATCAATCTCACCTGTGGCCAGGAAGCGTTCTACCATCTCTTTAGTAGGAATGCCGCTTCTGCCACCAATTCGGGTGCACTTTATAGCCGATACCGCTGAAGCATATCTTGCGCTCTCCCGTGCGTCCATTCCATATACCAGCGCAGCTACATATGCGCCGTGGAATACGTCTCCAGCTCCAAGGGTATCTGTTGCGTCAACATGGAAAGCAGGAAGCTCAAAATACCCAGTTTCCTCCGAGTATCCGACGCAACCCTTTTCTCCAAATGTGAAGACAACTATTGACGGGCCTTTTGCGGCTACTGCCTTGCAGTTGGCCTCATAATTAGTATCTTCAAAAAGCGCGTTGTACACAAACTCAGAGCCGACAAAAGCATCTACCAGCCCGATGTTTTCCATAAGAGCCTCATTATAGTTATCGGCGTCTATAAAAATTTTCGCACCGGCATCACGAGCAGTGAGTGTGGCTTTTTTTACGACTTCGCTGAAGTGAGCAACATAAAAATATTTTGTATTTTTTAAGAGCTCTTCGTCGATCTCTTCATAGCGGATTGGCTCTGTTGTACCGCCAGTACCCAATATGCTGCGGCCCATTGTTTCTTTGTCGCTCAGTACGACGTTGAACATGGTGTACTGGCCGGGACGCAAAAGCATATTGTCAACATTTATATTGTGACGCTGAAAATCATTATAGCAGTATCTGCCGAAGAGATCGTCGCCCATGGCCCCGATAATAGCGCAGCTTACCCCTTGTCTGGCAGAAGAAATTATACCGCTTGCAACTTTTCCTCCGCCCTGCCAGCTGCAGGCATTTACCCTGACGCCTTGATTGGGCTTTGGCAGATGATCAAGGTTCATTACAAAATCCTGACAAGGGGAATCGATGCCAACAACATCAAACTTTTTCATAGTCTCGCCCTTTACAGGCTGAACTTGTTGGGGTTGAGAAGGCGAATCTTGCTTCTTACAAATGATACCATTGCTTCCTCAATGCCAACCATTACAGCACGTCCGGAAGCTCTCTCCATCTCGTCATATTTTGTGTCTTTAAGAGCATTGAAGAAAGCCCGGTCATATTCAGTAGCGATATTGAATTTGCTCATACCCTGGTTTACAGCTTCCTGCATCTGCCAATCAGGAATATCTGAACCACCATGGAGAACCAGGGGAATAGGTAACTTAGCGCGAAGAGCCTTAATACGGTCGAAATCCAGGTTCGGAGTAACTATGTATACACCGTGAGCATTTCCTACGGCGACGGCCAGGCTGTGGCAGCCTGTACGCTGAACAAAGTCAACGGCCTGGTCAACATTGGTGTAGTGATCACTGTTTTGAATGTCGTCTATACTGCTGCCGCTTCCAACATGGCCCAGCTCAGCCTCAATATCGACGCCCCAGATAGCGGCGGTCTCAACGACTCTCTTTGTGAGAGCGACATTCTCCTCATAAGGAAGGGCAGAACCGTCGACCATTACCGAGGGATAACCATCGCGTATTCCTGCGACGGCGATTTCGAATGTGCGGGAGTGGTCCAGATGTACGCCTACAGGGACAGATGCTTTCGCAGCCAAGTCCTTTGCAATATAGCTTACATATTTGTTAGCCATATGCCCTTCGAGACCAGGGAAGTACTGGATAATGATAGGAACTTTTTCCTCTTCTGCAGCCTGGATTGCATACTTGATGGTCTCGAAAGTGAACATGTTGACAGCGGCAACGCCGTATTTGTTTTCTGTGGCGTGTTTAAGAATATCATTTACTTTTGCTAATGGCATATAAAAACCCCCTTGCCGATTATATGAAAAACTTATACGTTACAAAATAAGACGATCAACCAATTGCGAGCTCATCGAGCTTTTTGTTGAGACGATCGAACTCTTCGTCAGTGAGGCTCCAGTCAAATGTCGCACAGTTTTCCTGAGCCTCTTTGACGTTGGAAAGTCCGCACAGAGCAGTGCCGACGAAATCCTGCTGAGTGCTCCAGTTGATGGCAACCTGGGCGACAGGCTTATTATGAGCCTCGGCAATCTCGTCCATAACCTTCAGAAGCTCCATAACCTTTGAGAATTTGGGCTCTTTGAAGAAATCATAGAATGTGTTGCGGATATCGCGCTCATTCTCGAACTTGGGGATCTCACGGTAAGCGCCTGTGAGTATTCCGGAGCCAAGGGAGCCATAGGTGAGAGAGTTAATGCCCTTCTCATATGCCCACTTCATAAGCTTCTCGTCTCTGCGGTTGACCATGGAATACGGCGGCTGGATAACGTCTACCTGACCCCATTCCTCGGCGGCGAGTATTTGCTCTTCGTTGAAGTTTGACAGACCAATGTAGCGTATATATCCGCGCTTTTTCAGTACGTTCAGAGCTGACATGGTCTCGGCTATATCGGTAGCCGGATCGGGCCAGTGAATGAAATAAAAGTCAATATAGTCGGTTCCCAGGAGATTAAGGGAAGTCTGAATTTCGCGCATAATGTTTTTATAGCTGGCGTCACGCATATTGCCGCGGGTAACCGGCGAAGCGTAAGGTACAAGCCCACATTTTGTCGATATCAGGAGCTTGCTGCGATCAAAATGCTGGATTGCCTCGCCGACAATCTTTTCGGAGGCGCCAGTGCCGTAGCAGGGAGCGGTGTCGATTAAGTTAACGCCGCCGTCCAATGCAGCCTGAATAGCCTCTATAGCATCATTTCGGTTGACGTTGCCGTAGCGTCCGGACTCTCCAATGGCCCAAGTACCTACTGCGAGTTCGGATACATCTACATTAGCGTTTTTAAAATGTTTATAGCGCATGTTCTGTCCTCCATTTCATTTTCGTTTTTCTAACAGCTCAATTATATTCTTCAACAATACGCTCTTATTATAGTTAATGAGCTTTTGTTTGTCAACAATGTTTCATAACAAAGTTAAAAGGTCTAAATGACAACTTTTGCAAAGATAATAATTGTATTTTTGTTGTTTTTGTCGGAATAACAGAATAAATCTTGCAAAAAGGTAGGGATGGAAATAGATTTTTTAAAAAAGAAATTTCTGATAACTGAAGGGAAAACTAAAACATACAGAGACAGCGCGGAAATTTCTGCGCTGTCTCTGTATGTAAGCTGAGAAATATATAATCGATTTTAAAGCTGCTGATTGAGTTCAAAACGCTCAAAGAAGCCGATAAGTTTTCCCGAGTCATCTCTTACAGGCTGCATATAGAGCCGGAGATTACGGCTGTTTACCTTTAAAAATATCTCTTTTCCATCGCTTTTCATTTTTTCAAATGCAGCTTGAATATGGGCCTTAGAACTCTCCATATCGTGGCAATCAAAGATAGACTTACCTATTAGAGGTCCGTATCCGCGCTCTTTATAATAGTGATATTCGGCGTAACGGTTCATAAAACGGATGGTGTATGTGTCGTCAACAAATACTATTGGATATGGGTAGCTGTCAAGTATGCCTTTCATAATGACGTTGATATCCATTTTATCTCCTTCCTGACGTAAGCTGGGCTTACGCCCCCAGTTATGTGCAGCCAACATGCTTAAGGGACCTATGGCGGCATTAACGGCGCTTACAGTGACCCTTTCACATTTAATAATACCTGTCTACCGGAAAATGTCAAGAAGCGCCGACTTGTATGATAGATACAGGTTATTGAAAGACATGGACAGATGTGCTTTTGACGGTTTTAGAGCCCTTATTAGCTCAGAGAACTGAAATCCATATTGTGAAAAACAACAGAAAATTGAGGTAAATAACGTAAAAAGTACTGTAGTATCAATACTTGACAACTATTTTAAAATATCGTAAATTTATTTATATTTATTCAGTTAATTTGCAGGCCTGGTTATGTTGTTATTTCCCGCATGACGGAAGGATTATAGTGCTGCTGTCCCTGGGAACCCGATTGGGCCTGGGGATTTTATTTTTTAGTGAAAGGATTTGTGCTGATGAAGCTGGCGTTTTCTACAATTGGATGTCCGGACTTTGACTGGGAAGATGTGTATTCTCTGGCTAAGGATTTCGGCTATGACGGCATTGAAGTGCGTGGGCTTGGAGCTGACATCCATTCAGTCAAAGGTAATCCCTTTGACTTAAGCCGCCTTGACAAGACCATTGGGCAGCTGCGGGCAATGCGTCTGAATATCTCGTGCCTTTCTACAGGATGTGTTTTAAAATACCCGGGTAGTGCTGAGAAAAACTATAAAATTATCTGCGAGTTTATAGAGATTGCAGAGAGACTTGGGACTCCCTATGTGAGACTTTTGGGAGACGACAGTGTTTTCCCAAATCCAAATGAGACTATTGATGATAATGCTGTTGTAGAGGCGCTGAAAGAACTTGTCCCATTTGCTCAGGCCCATGGAGTCACAATACTCCTTGAGACATACGGCGCTTACAGTGACAGCGCCAGGCTCAGCCGAGTGCTGGCCCAGGTTGAGAGCGACTATGTGGGAGCTCTCTGGGATATTAACCACCCTTACAGAGTGTTTGGAGAGACCCCTGAGACAACGGTACAGAACCTGGGAGCCAGGATTATGTATGTACATATGAAAGATTCCCTGATGGTGGATGGCAAGATAAGCTACCGCCTATTGGGAGAGGGAGATCTACCTATATCAGAGGTAATAAGCGCCCTGCGTTCGATAAATTATGAGGGATATGTGACCTTTGAGTGGATGGGCGGTAAGGCCGGAGAGGCTCCTACAGATCCTGGTATCGCGTTTCCCCACTGCATCAACTATCTGCGCCGCTATATAGGCACCGGTACAGGCTATACTGAACTTTTCAAAAACAGGGCTGGCACCGGTGAATTCCCGTGGGAAAAGGACGTGCTGATTGATGAGACCTTCCCCCAGGTCCTTGACCGTATATGTGAGGAATTTCCAGAGCAGTACGCTTTCCGCTATACTACCTGCGATTACACCAGAACTTATAGAGAGTTCAGAGATGACGTGGATGAGTTCGCCAGGGCGCTCATAGCTTTGGGAGTACGCCAGGGCTCGCATGTGGCTATTTGGGCTACTAATGTCCCCCAGTGGTATATAACCTTCTGGGCGACAGTTAAGATAGGCGCTGTCCTTGTAACGGTAAACACCGCCTACAAAATACACGAGGCTGAATATCTGCTGCGCCAGTCTGATACGCATACTCTCGTTATGATTGACGGCTATAAGGACTCGGATTATGTGTCAATTATAAATGAGATTTGTCCAGAACTTAAGGAGAAGGACCCAGAGAAGCCGCTTTATGCAAAGCGCCTTCCGTTTTTGAGAAATGTCATAACGTGCGAGTCACGGCAGCCTGGATGCGTATACTTTGATGATTGTAAAGAGATAGCCAAATCTGTGCCTGTTGAGGAGGTTTATCGCAGGACAAACGCCATAAATAAAAATGACGTGTGCAATATGCAGTATACGTCAGGCACCACAGGTTTCCCAAAGGGAGTTATGCTCACCCACTATAATGTGGTCAACAATGGCAAGTGCATTGGAGACTGCATGGATCTGTCCACAGCCGATAGGATGATGATTCAGGTGCCAATGTTCCACTGCTTTGGGATGGTGCTGGCGATGACAGCATGCATGACTCATGGCGTGACCATGAGCCCAATACCGGCGTTTTCCCCCTCAAAGGGCCTTGACTGTATCAACAAGGAGAAGATCACATGCTTCCATGGCGTACCCACTATGTTTATTGCCATGCTTGAGCATCCAAATTTCTCGACTACTGATTTCTCATATATGCGTACAGGCATAATGGCGGGTTCTCCATGCCCTGTTAAAGTTATGCAGGATGTGGTGGACAAGATGAATATGAAGGAGATTACCATAGTCTATGGCCAGACGGAATCCTCACCTGGATGTACCCAGAGCCGTGTTGACGATAGCGTCGAGCGCCGTGTGAACACAGTTGGAAGGCCGCTGCCAGGGGTCGAATGCAGAATAGCCGATCCGGAAACAGGGGAGACCTTGCCCGACGGGCAAATCGGCGAGTTCTGCGCCAGAGGATACAATGTGATGAAGGGCTATTACAAAATGCCTACAGCTACATCGGCGGTAATAGATAAGGACGGATGGCTCCACACTGGCGATCTGGCCATGCGTGACGAGCAGGGATATTTCAAAATTACTGGGCGGCTTAAAGATATGATAATCCGCGGTGGTGAGAATATCTATCCCAAGGAGATTGAAGAGTTTATTTACACAAATCCCAAGGTGAAAGACGTCCAGGTTATCGGAGTACCGGATAAGCAGTACGGTGAGGAGATAATGGCATATGTAGTTCTCAAAGAGAATGAGAGCATGACAGAAGAAGAACTTAAGAATTTTGTCCGTGATCACATGGCAAAACATAAAGTTCCCAAGTATATTGCCTTTGTTGATGCGTTCCCAATGAATGCAGCAGGCAAAATACTTAAGTATAAGATGCGTGAAATGGCTATTGAAAATCTTGGCCTCCAAGATGCCAATGAGATTGAAACCGCCTGAGTTTATTGGGGAGATGAATAGGCGCTAAGTTCCGATCTGTAGCCAGATGCGTGGTGTCGTAATTTTAAAACATGGAGGGATACGTTGAACGTATCCCTCCATGCCTTTTTGGGCGGTGCTTCAATTGACGTCAGGTTTGCGCCTTATAAAAAGATTAAATATTTTTGCCCCAACAAACGCGGAGATAACGCCGAGTACGGCTCCGGCGATGACATCAGATGGGAAATGGACAAATAGATAGATGCGCGAAAAAGCCGTGACAGCCGCCAGTATAAATGCTGGAAGCGCCAGCTTATTTCGGCTGAAAGCGAGAGAAGTTGCGCCTGCGAAAGATATGCCTGTATGTCCTGATGGAAACGACCAGCTGTGAGGCCGCGGTATAAGCAGAGATATAGTTGGATCAATGTCACAGGGCCTGGGTCTGTGTACAACAGGCTTTATTATTAAATCACATAAGATGAATTCCAGCGCCAGAGAAATTGCCATGGAGAGCCCAGCGGTTCTTGTTTTTGGCCTGATTATTAGAATAACTGCTGTTATAATCCAGATTATACCTCCGTTTGAAAGGCGCGTGATTAATGGAAGCACAAAATCCAAAAAGCCGCACCTGATGTTTTCCTGAATCCAGATGAGTATATCCATATATTTAACGCTCCTGAGTGTTTATTGCAGTATGGCTGAGTCTTCTTCGGCGGATGCAGATAGTAAGAGTTTTATCAATTATAGCACAGAGGAAATGATTATGGACAAAAATTTGGTATTAGACATTTTTGCCTAAATGATATAACATGATACTGGCAGTTTCCAAATCTGCCGGCAGACCACTATTTAAATTTACATAAAGAGGAGACACATGAGAAAAATAAAAGATATATTGGCAAAAGTTGGGATAATATGTGTGATAGCTTCAGTATGCACATTCGCAGCACTTGCATCTGACGGTGCCGGCGGATTTAATGATGTGTCTGAAGAATCGTGGTATTTTGAGTATGTAAATTTCGCAGCAGAGCACGGGTTGATGGATGGTGTAGAAGGAAATGACTTTGAGCCTAATGGCAGTATGACAAGGGCCATGATGGCCACAGTACTCTACAGGATAGCTGGAACACCGGATGTGACTGGCGACCAGATATATTCAGATGTTTTGGAGGGGAGCTGGTACGAGGCGGGCGTCCTGTGGGCCAGTCAGACAGGTGTCATGACCGGATACGGAGACAACATTTTTGGGCCAGGCGATTTGCTGACAAGAGAGCAGCTTGTCACAGTGCTCTGGCGCTATTCCGGTAGTCCGGAAGCGACAGAGACTGAGTTTGCCGACAGTGAGGAGATATCCTCATGGGCAGTAAATGCGGCTGCATGGGCACAGGAAAACGGAATAATGGAAGGGCGCCCAGGCGGTATTTTCGATCCTGGAGCCAATACCACAAGAGCTGAGGCCGCCGCGGTACTCTCCAGGTATTACCAGAATTTTGTGTCAACACCGGAAGACCCTGAAGAGCCGGATGTACCAGATACACCGGATGAAAACGATCCGCCGGTGGAGCCGGAGGAGCCTGGAAGCAGCGTAGAGGGAGTGCGGCCCAACGAATATATAGCGGAAGCGTTTATTATCAATAACGGGTATCTTACATATGTGGGCGGTACGCCCAGCTTTGTAGGCGTCGATGTATCTTCGCATCAGGGGAGCATAGATTGGCAGCAGGTTGCGGACTCAGGTGTGGATTTTGCCATGATCCGCGCGGGATACAGGGGATATACAGCGGGAGGAATCTATCAGGATCTGTACTTCCACAGAAACATGTCGGGAGCCCAGGCGGCAGGACTCGACACGGGAATATATTTTTTCTCCCAGGCGGTAACCCCAGACGAGGCCCGTGAAGAGGCAAGGCAGGTGCTCTCCATGATAGACGGTTATAATATAACTTATCCCATTGCCTTTGACTGGGAGAGAGTCGATACTTCAAGCTCTCGTACAAGTGACGTATCTTCGGAAACAGTTACACAATGCGCCAGGGCTTTTTGCCAGGTTATAGAGGATGCAGGATATACTGCTATTATATATGGTGGAGCATCTAAGATAGGTGTAGATATGAGTATTGAATTACTTGCGGAGTATCCGCTCTGGTTTGCCAACTATACCAGGAACTGGCAAGCTACAACATTCCCATACCACTACGATATGTGGCAGTATACCAGCAGCGGTAATGTTCCTGGAATAGATGGCAGAGTCGACCTGAACATATGTTTGGTTGACTGGAGTGCTGCATGAAGGGCGCAACAGACTGCTAATACACTAAAAGTAAAAATCACCTGGCTATTAATGCCTGCTGAGCTTAATAGCCAGGTGATTTTATATTCAAACTAATTTTTAAAACAATTGAAGGAAAGTATCTTGAATTTTAGCTGCCATTTGATAAGACATCAATTTTCTGATACGATTTTTAGGAAATTATCCAGCTCTGTCCAGCTCCTGCACTCAGAGCAGTTATTGTCAAAAATCATGATCTTCTTTTCTTGCCGATTGTAGAGGTCCCAGGGGAGATTTGCGGTGCTCATGGATCCGGTATACATAAAGTTTATTAGCGCCTTTGTTATCTCGTTTTGTATTTCCAGACCGCGAGGATCAGTTCCACAGGAATCTCTCCCTTCAATTGTGTCCACATTATTAAAGAACCAGTATAATTCATAGCAATGGAAGGGCAGAGTTGAACCATTAACAGGAGACTCATATGCAAATACGTATGAATATACTTTAGCGCCTATGTCAGATAAAATGTTATCGACAGCTTCTCCAATTGCCCTGAACTGATAACCAAAGAAATACAGGGCGTAATCAGGTTTGCCAGGGAAGAGAATGTGGTAAAAGTCCAACAATTTCTGTACTTTCTCCTCTGAACCGAATTCTGAAAGAAGCCAGCTTCTTGTCTCGTTGTCGCTCCATTCACTGTGGCGCTGGTCGCCGAAAGCAAAACATGGGCGGAACTCGGAGAAGTCTCCACCTGAGAATATGGGCATGTCTTTTACAAAATCGCAGAAATCGGCCTGTATAAATCCGTCGGCGCAGGGGCTTAACCAGTATGTTGAACCGGTCTTTCGCAGCCTTGAGCAGGCCTCCTGGGAGGCGTTGTAGACAGTGAGATAATCCATATCTTGAATCTGATCAATGTTTTCGGCAGTCAATCCCAGAATCTCCGCGGTCAGTTCGCCTACTTTGTGAGAATCCGCGCCGCTTTGAATAGTGGGATTGTGTCCGGAGATGATGCCTGCTGCCCTGAAGAGGCCTTTGGCGTCAGGGCATCTGAGCATCGACTCTATATCCTGACCTCCGGCACTCTGACCGAAGATTGTCACGTTATCAGGATCGCCACCGAACTGGGAGATATTGTCGCGTATCCAATGGAGAGATGCCAGAATGTCATGGGCCTCATTATTGGCGCTGCCTCTGTACTTTTCTCCAAATGACGATAAATCCCAAAAGGCCAGCGTGTTCAGCCGGTGATTTACAGTTACGATTACAACCTGGCCTTTTTCGCTCAGATTTTGACCATCATA
>CALWYO010000055.1 GCA_944385785.1 uncultured Oscillospiraceae bacterium
CTGGAGCGGCCAGACCAGCCTTGAGATAGGTCAGTTCGTGGACTATGGTAACGTGGCCTCTGCTGAAAAGATTGACGACTACACCATCCGTTATACCATGACTAATAAAGCGCCTAACGTCTTCCCGATGGTGTTCTGCAACACCATGTTCTGCATAGTTGACCAGGAGTGGTACGAGAATGCCTCCGACGAAGAGCGCAGCACCAACCCGGCTACCACTTCTTCTTACACCGTTAAAGAGTTTGTCTCCGGCTCACGCGCTGTACTTGAGGCAAGAGATGACTACTGGCAGACCGACCCTGCTCTTAACGAGGGCATCCACCCCACATATCAGAATGTTAAGACCATTACCTACACGGCTATAACCGAGGCCTCCATGCGCGTTATTGCCCTTCAGAACGGTGAGGTTGACATAGCTCAGGTAGCTGCCACCGATTTGGGTCACTTCTATGATACTGCCACTGGAACAGATCTTGAAGGATGGACCTGCCTTCTTGCCAGCCCCACTGCCCTGCACACCATCTTCCCCAACATGAGTGAAGATAACGTTGTTGGGCAGAACCTGGATCTCCGCAAGGCCATATTCCACGCTCTTGACGCTGAGTCAATAATGCTGGCATCCGGAAACGATGAAAACAGCGCTCAACTGACAAATGCATTTGCCGTTCCTTCGTCAATAGGATATCAGTCTGTTTGGGACGAAGAGCCATACTGGCCATATGACCCGGATCTGGCATCTGAATACCTGGCTTCTGCTGGCTACGAACCAGGTGAGCTGACGCTGAGGCTTCTCAGCTCCACCGGCCTTTACACCGACTCTGTAAGGTCAGTTATCATCTCCCAGCTCAATGCAATTGGCATAAATGTGGAGAGCATCGCTGTCGAACAGGCTCTGTTCTCCACATATAAGAATGACAAGACTGTTTGGGACATCATGATGGACCTGAAAGGCGCTTCCAGCGGTCACATCGCCTCCACATACTCTTATAATTTTGCGGCTGAGAACTACGCAGAAGGCCAGGGTGGCGTTAACTTCTGGATCGACGACGGCGTCTATGATTTGGTTGCCAAGGTAAACGACGATCCATCTGACGAGAACATTCAGGAGATGGAGCAGTATCTCCGTGACAACGCGGCAATCATGGGCATGTATGTTGCTACCAATCCGCAAGTGGCCCAGGGCGGTATAACGGAAATAGGCTTTGTAGGTGGTATGCTCTATCCTGAGGCCTGCGTCTTTGCCGACGACTATGTATCTGCAGGCGACTGATAGCTTTTCAAAGTATCCACTGCTAAAGCAATTTAATTTCTCAATATACTTTAGCATAAGCGAAACTCTTGCCGCTATTTTAAAAATCAAGACGGAACAGTCAAATCTGACTGTTCCGTCTTAGTCTGCGCCATTGCCCACTATTTCAGCAGGTCATTTTCTATTATCTAAGTCTTGAATTACGCAGCCTCGCCATGGCTCTGGCCAACATAATCTGGTTTATCTTGAATTCACTGATACTCTTTGCCTGGCGCAAATGCTCGGTTGCAATTTCCTCCTGGCGGCGCGCCCTGTTGACATCCACTTCCTCCGGCCACTCACAAGTCTGGCAGAAAAGCACCACTCCTGAATGAGAAACCTCCATGTAGCCTTCAGAATTTACCGCGGATTTCCACTCTCCGTTTACTCTGAACTTCAGCTGGCCTGGCATAATTGTAGCCACCATTGGGGCATGGTCTCGCAGTATCGTCCACTCGCCATCTTTTGCATTAAATGTGAGGGCGTCTATCATACCAGAAAAAAACTGATGCTCTGGAGTCAATATTTCAAAAGAGAACTCACTGCTCACCTTTCTCCATCTCCTTTGCCTTCTGGATAGCTTCGTCAATGTCTCCAACCATGAAGAATGCAGATTCAGGCAGATCGTCAACTTCGCCGTCTACTATCATTTTAAAACTCCTAATAGTATCTTTAAGAGGCACAAAGCGACCGGGCTTACCTGTAAAGGTCTCTGCAACATTCATCGGCTGAGATAAGAACATCTGAATTTTTCTTGCGCGATATACGATCTTTCGGTCTTCCTCAGCAAGTTCTTCCATGCCGAGAATAGATATAATATCCTTCAGCTCATTGTATCTTTGCAGACATTCCTGTACGCGCCGCGCAACATCATAGTGTTCCTGACCTACAATCTCCGGAGCAAGCATCCTGGAATTTGATTCCAGCGGACTGACGGCAGGGTAAATTCCCATCTCCGCTACCTGCCTTGAGAGGACGGTAGTTGCATCAAGATGCGAGAAGATTGTGGCAGGAGCAGGGTCAGTCAAGTCATCCGCCGGCACATATATAGCCTGTACAGACGTAATAGAACCGTCTTCTGTAGATGCAATACGCTCTTCCAGTTCACCCAGCTCATTGGCAAGCGTCGGCTGATATCCGACTGCCGAAGGCATACGGCCCAGCATTGCAGACACTTCATTTCCAGCCTGCACATACCTGAATATGTTATCGATAAAAAGCAGCACATCCCTGTGCATGTTATCACGAAAATATTCGGCCATTGTGAGGCCCGTCATGGCGACCCTCATTCTGGATCCAGGCGGCTCATTCATCTGCCCGAAAGCAAGCGCAGTGTTGTTTATTGCACCAGAATCAGTCATATCGTGAATAAGGTCATTGCCTTCACGGCTTCGCTCTCCAACGCCAGTAAATACTGAGTATCCGCCATGTTCCTTGGCTATATTGTATATCAGCTCCATAATCAGAACTGTTTTTCCGACACCGGCACCGCCAAAAAGCCCGATTTTACCGCCCTTGGCATACGGTGTAAGAAGATCGATAACTTTTATTCCTGTTTCAAAAAACTCAGTTCTGGGGTTAATTACATTGAGTGAAGGCGCGTCTCGGAAGATTGGCCATCTCTCCTGAGAGTCAATCTCTCCTTTTCCATCGATGGAACGCCCAAGCACATCAACAACACGCCCAAGCACTTTATCGCCAACAGGCACTGTTATGCACGATCCAGTGTTTTTTACCTTCATTCCACAACTAAGGCCGTATGTTGCATCAAGAGCTATACACTTTACTTCACCAGGCGCCGTAAAAGACGATACCTCGGCATGAACGCCATTTTCTGCTACAACTAAATCATGCAGCCTGTATTCCTCGCTCTCAGGATATCTGACTGTAAGTACAGGACCATTTATCCTGGCAATAACCGCCTCATTTTCAGTTAACTCCATATTCTGTTTCCCATCTCCTTCCGGCACACGTTCCGTTGCATCATCTTCCAAAGCGGCACTGCCTCCGGATATCTCCGCAATTTCCTGCGTAATCTGTGTCTGCCTAGCCATATTCAGGTTCAGGTCAAGTTTCTTCAGCAACTCGTCGGCATTTTTAGTGGCGCTCTGCATGGCATTCATCCTTGCAAAATGTTCAGCTGCATATGACTGTACCAGTGCGCCAAATATTCGTGACGTAATAAACTGTGGCACAAGCTGATCAAAAACTTCCTGAGGAGAGGGGCTATAAATTACGTCATGCAGTTCATTTGAGCTTTCCACATCTACAAAATCACTAAGCCTTATAGGAAGGACTCTTCCCATATATGGCTTGTTTATTATCCTACCTTTGTCGGAATAAACTGTGTAAATAACACATATTTCGTCAATCTCGCCTGAGTCAAAAAGCTCAATGGCCTCTTCAGCCAGCTCCATAGCATTATAAAGAGACGGATTCTGCGCCATTCCCACAACTTCACGATCGGGGATAATTCCTCTGCGTCTGAAGTACTCATTTGCCATGACACCAACGGCTGCTATACGGCTACCAGGATATTTTGTGATCTCCTTATAGGCAAAATCCAGCACTTCTTCGTTATAACTGCCGGCCATCCCCTTATCTCCAGCCATAACTATATATGAACGTCTGTGACCTCTATGTCTTTCCAAATATGGATGTGATATTCCTGATGACGACATCAGAATATCTTTCATAGTCTTCTGAAGTTTTTCATAATAGACTTGGTTGTATGGGATATACCTGGCAAATTTTTTCATCCGTGCAGAAGACACCATCTGCATAGCGTTTGTTATCTTCCTCGTCTCGCTGACTGCCGATATATGGTGACGGATCTCGCTTACGTTTTCCATAATATCAAGCCTCTTTATAGGATTCAGCGTATTTGTCTATAGCCGAGACCAATTGTCGACGGGTCCTTGGCAGCAGCTGATGGCTGGAGTCAATAGAAGTCATCAGCTCCATGTGCTCCTCATAGAGATAGCAAAGAAGGCCCTCTCTGAAATTAACGACCTCCTTAACCTCTACGTCTTTCAGTTTATCCTCAGAATAGGCCAGCAACAAAGCTACCTGTCCAGATAACTTCAATATCTCCGTCTGCGGCTGCTTAAGAAGCTCCGTCATACGCTCGCCTCTGTCAAGAAGCCGTTTGGTCTCCGCATCCACATCAGCGCCAAATTGTGCAAATACAGCCATATCCCGATACTGCGCCACGTCCAATCTCAAGCTACCGGACACGTCTTTCATTGCCGGATACTGCGCGCTTCTTCCAACACGAGATACGGACAGTCCAACATTAACTGCCGGCCTAACTCCAGCGTGGAACAACTCGCTTTCAAGATATATCTGTCCATCAGTTATAGATATAACATTTGTCGGTATATACGCGGAGATATCTCCAGACATGGTTTCGACAATCGGAAGGGCAGTCATCGACCCTCCCCCTTTTTCCTTCGACAGCTTTGCAGCACGTTCCAGCAGACGGCTGTGCAGGTAAAATACATCTCCAGGGTAAGCCTCACGTCCTGATGGGCGGCGCAGCAGAAGCGACATCGTCCTGTAAGCCACCGCATGCTTTGAAAGGTCATCGTACACAACCAGTACATCTTGCCCGTTATACATGAAGTATTCTGCAATAGAACACGCAGCATATGGAGCCAGATACTGCATTGTAGCACTATCCGAAGCTGTTGAAGCGACGACGATACATTTATCCAGAACGCCGGTATCCTCCAGATTCTGTACAAAATTAGCTACAGATGACGTTTTTTGACCTATAGCGCAGTATACGCATATAACACCGCTATCCCTCTGGTTAATAATTGAGGATAGCGCGATAGTCGTCTTTCCTGTTTGACGGTCTCCTATAATCAGCTCACGCTGTCCCCGTCCTATTGGTATCATACTGTCAATCGCCAGGATTCCGGTTTCAAGAGGCGTATCAACAGGCGCCCTGTCTATAATAGCCGGCGCAGGACACTCCGCTTCTCTAAATTGAGCGGTTTTCAGCGGAGATCCATCCAGAGGCCTTCCGATCGGGTCAACAACGCGTCCAAGCAGTTCCTTACCCACGCATATATCTGATACGCGTCCTGTGCGTCTGACCATAGAACCTGGTACAACGGAATCAGCCTTTCCCAAAAGTGCGGCTCCCACACCTTCCAGGCTTAAATCCATAGCTATACCATATACGTCGTCTTGAAACTCCAGAAGCTCGCCATACATTGCGTCTGACAGTCCGCTTACCTGAACCATACCGTCATGGACGCTGGCAACCTGTCCGTACTCATAAGTCACCATCTCGGGTTTAAAGCTGCTAAGACGGTCTTTTAAAAACTCCCCAATGGGAGTCGTATTAAAATTAAGCATATATGCCTCCCACTAGGAGAGTTTCCTCTTCATACTATTGAGCTGGGCGGCATAGCTGAAATCATAGACTTTTCCGCCTACGAAAGCCGCGTAACCGCCAATTAAATTGTCATCTATCTCTGTTGTCAGCTTCAGTTTCGTTCCGAGTATTGCTTCCAACTTAGCGGTTATAGATGCAATTTCCTGATCGCTGGTTTCCATCGCAAGTTTCAAAACACCTGTCTGAGTACCTTTTATAGTACTGTCGCCAGTTACAATACGATGCTTTGTCTCCTCATCAAACTTGAGGACACGCCCAGCCATATCCACAGCAATATCTGTCAGCTCATCTTTTGCTGCGTCCATGACTCTCTGTTTATACTCCTGCGCTTCCTGCCTCGCTTCGTCAATAAGTTTTTCAGCTTCCTTCTTGGCATCATCCTCTATTGCCTTGGAATGTTCCCTGATTTC
Organism: uncultured Oscillospiraceae bacterium; assembly: GCA_944385785.1. Lineage (GTDB taxonomy): Bacteria > Bacillota > Clostridia > Oscillospirales > Oscillospiraceae > RUG626. Next base: position 6,107 of record CALWYO010000055.1, read on the forward strand.
CTTATATCCATCCGCAAGAATAGACTCACATTCTGCCTTTGCATTAGCGAGCTTTTCATCGTACTCAGCCTTAATCTTCTCTGCGCCTTCTTTGGCGGCAGCGGCCTCATTCATCTGGGTGTCTATCTTCTCCTGCCGCTTTTCCATATACTTTTTAACTGGCTTAAAAAGTAGCAGACGCAGAAGCACATACAGTACAATTATATTGACCACATGTATGGCCAGGTCCAATGGGTAAATCTCCATTTCGCACCTCCTCAGCCGAGGGTAAACAGCATAATAAGAGCAGTAACAAATCCATAAATGGCGCAAGACTCTGTAAGGGCCAGGCCCATTATCAAGATGGATTGAATCTTACCAGATGCTTCAGGCTGCCTTGCAGTTGCATCAGCCGCCTTACCGGTGGCAATTCCCATTGCAGCTCCTGCTGCCGCACACGGAAGCAGCGCCAATGCAGCTGCGATCGCAATATAACCTATCATCTTTTTTTCCTCCATATCTTTTTCTATTTAAAATAAAATTTATGACCACTACATCGTTTATAGGAAAAACTATTCAGTTGCCTCGCCTATAAATGTAATTGTAAGAGTAACAAATATGAATGCCTGAATAAGCGGGTGGAATACGCTGAAGTAAAGTCCTATAACACTTGGAACCGCTATAGCGTAATTGCCCATCGCATAGTATAGTAGCTCCATAACAATAAGTCCGCCCAGCATGTTTCCGAAAAGGCGGCAGGCCATTGATACCGGAACCGCTAAATCGCTTACAATATTCATTGGGTTTTTGTACCTACGCAGGCGGCCTCCGACTCCTTTAATTTTAAATCCATACACATTTATCAGTATAAACGTAATAAATGCCAGTGAAAAAGTCATCGTTATATCTGAAGTTGGCGTTCTAAGTCCAAACAGTTCGGCGCAGGCACATCCAACCATAAAAAGCACAAGAGCAAATAAATAGGATGCCAGACCATCGCCCGTACCCTCTGCCCCGGATTTTGTATATTTGCATATGGCCTCAATACCAATTTCAAGCACATTTTGTATCCCCGTAGGGTGATCCTTCATTTTCGGAATTACAAAGATTCTTATTGCCAGAGCGACAAGAATCAAAACGGCCATGATTATCCAAGTGGTTATAACTGTGGCACTTATGCTGATTCCGGCAATATTTATTCTCTCTGCCCATATATCAACTACAAAGTCTTCTCTGGGCTTTGCCCCGAAAATAAGCTCAAGCAGCTTGACGGCAAAAAGCCAAAGTCCTGCAACCATCAAAATGGTTGGAAGTAAAAGTCCCTTCTTCTTTTTTTTGCCGTTTTCCTGGATCTCGGGCTGGGTCTCCAGTTTCTGCACAGCACTTCTTCTCCACAGAAATCCCACTGCAGCCAGAACAATTCCCACAACGATCAAAATAATTGTCAGCATTTACTTATCCCTCTTCTCCCCGCTGCTTGCGTCTTTCTTTCTGCTTCTGAAAAACTCAATGACAGCACCTATTATCAGTATGCCAACTATAACACAGGCACACATCAAAAGCTGATTCCTCGCTACTAAAGCACAAAGTAAAAGCCCCAAAAGCGGACATAAAAACTGGACCACAAACGGCCAGACCTTTAATTTCCCGCCTCCCAGGCTCCTAACACCTATTATTAAAAGGGATATTTGCGCTATGCCAAAAACAGCACCTATTAAGATTCCCATAATCACCGTCTCCTGCAATGCAGCTGTTCCCTTCATTCATGTGCCACCACTAAAACAAACAGCTAATCATCAATACATCGTTTAACATATCTCAGTACTTAGCATATTAAACGCTTAGTTTCAAATAATAAAAACGACACAAAATGACATATTTATCAAATATTTCAGGTTTTTAAGTAATTTTGAACCTCGTTTTTAAGATTATAGCAGATCAAGCATGTTTGTCAATGGCATCGAATTTTTTTGTCATTATAGTCGATGCGACCCTCTCGTACTCACCACAAAATGTACAATTTTGCATTTTCTTATACTGTATTTTCATACTTTCTCCCGATTGCAATGGAATTAACCCATATCTTAAAAAGTTCAAATTTCTCGCATCAAACTTTATTTTTTGCATCCTTCCTGTTATACTAATAATATATGATTCATTATGGAGGTAGTATCTTGTCAGTCAGAATATTACATGCCTCTGATTTTCACTTAGACTCGCCTTTCTACTCTCTTCCTCAAGATAAGGCTGCTCAGCGCAGACGTGAGCAGCGCGGTCTGCTTGACAGGCTTGCAATTGCCATTGAGGATTCGAGAGCACAAATAGTTCTTCTATCTGGCGACCTTTTTGACAGTGGCACATCTTACTGGGAAACAAGCGAGGCGATAACCCGAGTACTCTCGCAAATCAAAGCCCATATATTTATAGCTCCGGGCAATCACGATTACTACACTTCCCGTTCACCATACGCCTTTATGGAATTGCCTGATAATGTACATATTTTTAAATCACCATCCATTAAGAGCGTTGAGCTGCCAGAACTCGGCTGCCGAGTATGGGGCGCCGGTTTTTCCTCATCGTCATGTGAACCTCTCCTTAAAGGCTTTTCAGTTGGAGATTCCCAGTTAATCGAACTTATGGTTATCCATGGCGACTTATATGGTGATAGATACAACCACATCTCTCCTGATGAGATTTCCTCATCAGGGCTGGATTACATCGCCTTGGGGCATGTCCACGCATATTCCGGTATTCAGAGGGCTGGAACGACATTCTATGCCTATTCAGGCTGTTTAGAAGGGCGCGGATTTGATGAGACAGGTCCTAAAGGCGTCATTACCGGATCTGTTGAAAAGGGTAAATGTCAGCTGGACTTTGTTCCGATCAAGGGGCGTCAGTATAAAATATACACAGCCGATCTTACGGGTAAGACAAGTGCTTTGGATGCTGCAAAGGTTGTTGTCGGCGCTGGCAGCCCCGACGACATTGCAAGGCTCATATTCTCTGGAGAATACAGCGGACAGATATCTGAAGACGATATCATTGAAGCTGTCGGCGATAAGTTTTTTCATCTCACCATACGTGATGAGACCCGTCCTGCCAGGGATATCTGGGATGGTATAGATGAGGATTCTCTTACCGGTCTTTTTCTCTCCAGAATGCGTACACGTTTTGAATCAGCCACCAGCGATGACGAGCGTCAGCTCTGTCTGATGGCGGTAAAGTATTGCATTGCGGCCATTGACAGCAGAGAGGAGTGGCGTCCGTGAAAATCAAAAGAATGACTGCCACCTTTGGCAAACTGAAGAATTCTTCTCTTGAACTGGAACCCGGTCTCAATATCGTCCAGGCTCCAAACGAGCATGGGAAATCCACATGGTGCGGATTTATAAGCGCCATGCTCTATGGGATAGACACGTCTGAAAGGGACAGGAACGGATACCTTTCAGCTAAAACCCGCTTCCGCCCTTGGGATGGAGGAGAAATGGTTGGCACTATGGAGCTGAGTTTTGGCGGCAAGGACATAACAATTCAGCGCACAACCAAGGGAACTTCACCCATGAAAAAATTTATAGCGGTATACTCTGGAACAGCAGATTTTATAAAAAATATGTCCGGTGAAACTGCTGGCGAAGAGCTCACTGGAGTCACAAAAACAGTTTTTGAGCGCACCGCATTCATACGCCGTCCTGATTTAAAAATCAGTCAGACAGCTGACTTAGAGAAGCGCATATCTTCGATTGTCTCAACCGGAGATGAAAACACCTCTTATACCGAGGCCGACTCGCTCCTGCGCGCCTGGCAGCGGCGTTTGCGCTATAATAAGTCGACAGGCTCATTGCCGGCCCACGAGCAAGCCCTTCGCGATGCTCAGAATCGCCTTGGTCTTCTTGAGAGTTCCAATGATGAAATCGCAAATCTCCGCGGTACAATTGGGCGTCTGGAAAAGCAGATTGACCTTATGGAACATGACCTTGAAATACACGACAAGCTGGATAAGCGTGCGGCCTTTCACAAACTTCAAGATGCCAAATCTGCTGCACAGTCCGCCGTCGAAAAAGTTAATGAGCTTACAAAAGCTATCACCAAAAATGGCCATCAGATGACCAGAGATGATATAAATGATGTAAGGGAAACCGCCGCGGCGGTGATTCCTTTGCGGAATATCGCTGACGATGCTGAGCGCACGCTCTGGCAAGCTGAGAAGGATTTATCTGATATCATTGCTAAACGTAACTCTTCGCCTTTAAACGGGTGTCCTGAGGAAGCCGTAAACGCCGATATTTCTGAAGCAAAGTTGCTGGAGGAAAGGATACGCTCTTCCAAAGAGCGCAAACCGAAAAAGCTGCTGCCTATTGCTATTACAGTGTTGGGCATAATCGGTATATTTATCACATCCGGCCTTCTGCATCCTTTTTCAAGATGGATACCGGCCGTAGGTCCCATTTTTGAATTGTCAATACCTGGTATTATCGCCTCCGCGATAGTATTAGCCGCAGGCATTGCTCTTTTCTTTATTAAACCGCCGAAGAAAAGAACAGACAGTGATGTTTTATCCGATTTGCTGGCAAAATACAATGTAAATTCTTCTGGAAAGCTCAGTTCTCTTTTATCATCCTACATGGCTATTGTTAAAGAAGAGGAAAACTTACGGGCAAAAAGAGATTCTGCCAAGTCTTCTTTTGAAAGCGCCAGTACAGCCGCTAAAGAAGCTGAGTCAAAAGCTGTTTTAAAGCTTTCTCCATTTATGCCTGAGGTAACGCGCGGAGAAGATGTATTGGCAGCATTGAACGAAACAGAAAGTCTTATAGAGCAGTTAACTCACGCTCAATTTGATATGGTATCTGCACAGAACATCTACGAAACTCTGTCAGCAGAATACGATGAGTCGCAGGAGATAGACGAGTCTTATCTTCCAGTCCCCATACGCAATCGTCAGGACACTTTAGCTGCCCTTTCAAGAACCAGAAACCAACTCACCGATGCCACCAGGGCATACGATCTGGCCACTGGAGCGCAACGGGCACTCGGTGATCCGGCAGTAATCGAAGGTGAAATACAATCCCTTCAGGAAAACATCGCAGAAGAGACTCGCCAATATGAAGCACTTGACCTTGCCATACGCGTATTATCTGAGGCAAACAGCGAGCTTCAAACACGATTCTCTCCTTTAATCAGCAAAAAAGCCGGAGATATCATGCAGGCCATAACCGACGGCAGATATGAGAAACTCGTATTTGATAAGGGCTTTGATGCAGACGCAAAGGAAACAGATTCCCCTGTGGTCAGAAATGTTCTGTCTTTGTCAGATGGTACGGCAGATGAGGCCTATTTCTCACTACGCCTTGCAATGTGCCAACTGATTTTAGACGGCAAAGATCCATGCCCTATTATTCTTGATGACGCCCTTATAAATTTTGACGACACACGCTGTAAAAACGCGCTTGACCTTTTGTATGAGCTATCAAAAGAAAGGCAAATTATACTATTTACCTGCCATAACCGCGAATCTCAATTCATGGCCGGAAAAATCGATGTAAACATACTTTTAATCTAAACAGATATAGAAAGCGCCTGGGGATGTACTCCCAGGCGCTTCTATATCTGTTTAGTAATCAGCTTAGCTTACTGACTATCTTCTGGCTTTTTTACCGCTTCAACTATCCCTTCCGCAAGTCCGGCGAGACCCTGTATCTCTGAAGGAATAATAATCTTTGTAGCTTTTCCATCTGCCGCAGCCGCAAAAGCCTCCAGAGCTTTTATGCGTATCACAGCATCAGACGGCGCAGCTTCATTTATACGACGTATTCCTTCCGCTGTTGCCTCCTGAACCTTTAAGATAGCCTCAGCTCTGCCTTCCGCCTCTAATATTGCCGCCTGCTTCTTTGCCTCTCCTCTAAGTATGGCGGACTCCTTTTCACCCTCGGCAATCAATACAGCGGATTTTTTCTCGCCTTCAGCACGTAATATCGCCTCACGCCTCTCCCGCTCTGCCTTCATCTGCTTCTCCATGGCGTTTTGTATTTCTTTTGGAGGAAGTATATTTTTTAATTCAACTCGGTTTACCTTGATTCCCCAAGGGTCGGTAGCCTCGTCAAGTATAGCGCGCATCTTACTATTTATGATATCGCGGCTTGTTAAGGTCTGATCGAGTTCCAGCTCTCCGATTATATTCCTAAGCGTTGTGGCAGAAAGGTTCTCAATAGCTGTCATTGGATTTTCTATACCGTATGTGTAGAGCTTTGGATCCGTAATTTCAAAATAGACAACTGTGTCTATCTGCATAGTTACATTATCCTTTGTTATAACAGGCTGTGGCTGGAAATCAGCCACCTGCTCCTTTAAAGAGACAACTTTCGCCACACGTTCAATAAATGGCACCTTGAAATGCAGTCCAACTCCCCATGTTGTTTTATAAGCGCCCAGTCTTTCAACAACATAGGCTTTTGCCTGCTGTACTACTCTTATATTCCGGATAATGATAATTACAACAATAATTCCAATAGCAATAAGCGCAATCTCCATTGGTCCCATAAATTATCCCCCTTTATTTTTATACATTAACTTTTGACTTTTCAACAATCAATTTAACACCTTCTATAGATACAGGTATTACTTTCACTCCCTCATCAACAGGTTCTCCATCTGCTGAACGGGCAGACCAGGCTTTCCCGTCAACAAATACCTCTCCAGTGCCGGCAATATTGTCAATACGCTCAGTAACCGTGCACATCTGTCCTATCACTCTGTCAGCATTTGTCGGTCTCCATTTAACATTGAGATACCTCTTAGCAATTGGCCGCAGAAATACAAGTATAAGGCCGCTTACCACAGTAAATAAAACTATTTGCAGCCATACCTGCCCCCCTGCAAACGCAGCAATAAGCGCAGCAAGACTTCCGATGGCAAACCATATAGATACCAAGCTGACAGTCACCGCCTCAAGGATTATAAATACCACAAGTGCGGCTATCCAAACATACTCCAAAATTATTCCACCACCTCTATAATAAATGTTCTCTTAATATATCTATTTATTATTAATTATAACATATTACTTAATTATTTGTATATACATTCTACCGCAAATACATATATAAAATATGGATAACAGTAAAACTACCGAGCACACAGTCTCGGTAGTTTTGTCCTGGCTTTTCACATAAAAAACAGTTGATTTTCTATTTGCCCATAAAATTCTCTGTTTCTGGCGACCCAGGAGTCAGATGCTGCCCAAGCAGCAGTAAAATATAGGCATTCGCCTACGACTTTGGTTCCCTCCAGCGCCAGTTTTGCCGCTATAATACACTCTTCCGATGGCTCGTTGTATATACTTCCAGAATAGGCTGGTGTAAATTGTATGCCATACCTTCTATCAAATATAACGTCTTTTACGCTGTCTGGAAACGATTCATCGGCTACACGGTTCATCACTACATTTCCAACAGCTATTTTACCTTCAAGGCTTTCTCCTCCCGCCTCAGCATATATAAGCCTTGAAAGCCATAATACATCTTCTGATAGATAAAAATTATCTCCCGGTGTTATGGGCTTGCCCACATCAAGAATGTGGACGTCACCAGTCGTTGCATCCCAATTAACCTGCGCCCCAAAGGCAGATGCTATTGTCCTTACCGGTACCATAAGGTTATCTTCCTGTAGATTGCACCCTCCTTCCGCATATAAATATCGGCCGTTTGCTATAATGTACCAATCTCCCTCGCCAACTGTAATATTCAGATCGTTGTCTGTAACAGATGCCTCTCTCTTCTCTCCTGACCAAGAGACTTCGGCTCCAAATTTCTCACAGATCTGGCGCAACGGCACATATGCAATTCCATCTTCAATATATGAGAGACCTTTTTCATCTACTAAATCACCATCTATATAAACATCAGGGTACTCTTTCCACTCACCATACACCTCATTTTGCGATGTACAAGTCAGCAAAGCTATTCCGGCCAGTATAGTAACCAAACTTCGTCGCATATAGATCATCCTTTCTATTGCGGCATATCCGCAAATATAGATGATCTTTTCCAGTTTTATGGGATTTTATTCAAATTCAGGCATACATTGCAAAAAATAAGAGCGCAGAGTTTAAGTAACTGCGCTCTTATTTTTATTTTTTATTCCCCGGCTTTCATTGTAAGATAGGCATTAATAAACCCGTCAATATCGCCATCCATAACAGCGTTTATGTTCCCGTTTTCATATCCGGTTCTATGATCTTTTGCCAACGTATAGGGCATAAAAACATATGAACGTATTTGACTACCCCACTCTATTTTCATCTGAACGCCTTTAATATCTTCTATTTTCTCCAGATGTTCCCTTTCCTTAATCTCGGCCAAACGCGCACGGAGCATAGCCATACAGTTATCTCTATTCTGAAATTGGCTCCGTTCCACCTGGCAGGATACTACTATACCCGTTGGAATATGGGTTAAACGTACAGCGGACGATGTCTTATTTACCTTCTGTCCTCCAGCGCCGCTGGAGCGGAAAACATCCATTTTGATGTCCTCTTCTCTTATCTCTATCTCACTGTCGTCGGTAATCTCCGGCATAACCTCTACAGCGGCAAATGACGTATGCCGCCTCCCCGATGCATCAAATGGTGAAACCCGTACAAGCCGGTGTATTCCACTCTCACTTTTTAAGTAACCGTAGGCATTATCGCCTTCAATTTTTATAGTAGCCGATTTGATACCGGCTTCTTCCCCGTCGAGATAGTCAAGTATTGTATATTTATATCCATGACGCTCTGCCCATCTGGTGTACATACGATAGAGCATCTCTGTCCAGTCCTGAGCTTCAGTGCCACCTGCACCAGCATGAAAGGAGAGTATGGCATTGCAGGCATCATATTCCCCTGAAAGCATAGTCGCTAGTCTCGCAGATTCAAGATCCGCCGATAAACTTGCAAACTCAGATTCAAGTTCAGGGAGAAAGCTGTCATCATCCTCTTCCATTGCCATTTCGCACAGCGTCATCAAATCATCATGCCGGCTCTCCAGCTTATTAAAACCGTCGCGTTTATTACGCAACTGTTTTAATTTCTGCTGCACTTTTTGCGATCGCTTAATATCCGACCAAAAGCCGTCTTCTTCTGTTTCCTTTTCGAGTTCTCCTATCTCCTTATTGACCTCATCAAGTTTTAACGCACTTCGAAGCGTCTCAAGCTCTGGCTTCATAGCGTTAAGCTTGGTCTTATAATCTTCATATTCTACAATCATAATCCCATTTCCTCTATTTATCTCAAGTATTCTCGCCAGTTTTATCTCTCACTGGGCCTGAAGCCAAGATTTCCAAATATCAGCTCGTCAATATCTGGCTTTGGCATAGGCGCTGTCTCGCGGCAACCCATCCGCACCCCTCCCTCTTTTAGATATACATATCATCATATGCATAAGCGAGGGAAAAATTACTCATATTTAGCCGAGTTAAAAATTACATTTCCTTACACCCTATCTTCAATCTTCAAGTATAGCAACAACTATTTGCGGATTATTAAAAAGGCGAAGAGTATTTCCGCTGTTTCCCAATCCTCTTGACACCAGCATCTGTGTCCCGCCCTCTCTATATATTCCACTGGTATATGTGGGAAAGAACTCCCTGTTAGGAGCTATCAGCCCGTCTGTAAATGGAAGCCGTACAAGGCCGCCATGAGCGTGCCCACACAAAACAACATCAACTCCAAGTTCCGCCCATGTGCTTATCTCGTCATTTCTATGTGCAAGCATGAGTATAAACGGATCACCATATTCATCACGTATTTCCTGAACCAGCTGCGCCGGCGTTTTCATATCGTATGGTCCATTCGGATCGTCAACTCCGGCTAATACTATGGTGTCTCCTCCGCGCTCAATTATCTGAAAGCTATTGCGAAGCACTTTAACTCCGCACTCTTCTAATATAGAAAAGAGATCATGCACCCAGCCGGAAGCCCATTCATGATTGCCCGTTACATAGTACACCGGAGCTATGCCAACAAGCTCCGTCATTAGTTCGCGTACATACGTTTCGTCCCGTTCCTTGTCTATCAAATCGCCTGTAACTGCTATTATATCCGGCTGCTGCTCCCTTACCTCATCTATAAGGCGCAAGTTTTCGTCTCCATATCTGGTTGTGTGCAAATCCGAAAGTTGTACTATACGGAGTCCGTCAAAACTTTGCGGCAGCCTCCCATTTGAAACAGAGTAGGTGTCTACTACCAGTCTTGTGTTACTGTCCCAGAAGAGTATCACAATTACTATTGCAATAAGAAGCAACGCAGCTGTAAAACGCAGCCTGCGCCGCCGTCTGCTTTTTAACATATCAGGCCTTCTTGTCCCTTACATATGGATGTTTAATATTAGGATCTGTAGTATGCCGGAAATCCACTTCAAATCTGTCCATTGACTTAATCAGCGCGCTTAGAGATTTATATCCAAAGTTTCGGCAGTCAAAATCCGGCTGTTTCTTTAATATAAGGTTTCCCAGTTCCCCCATAAAAACGTATCCATCTCCATCGTCTCCGGATACGCTGGAAAGATCTGATACTGACTCTGCAATAAGTTTTTCGATCTTCCTTGGAATTTTCTCGCTTTTTTCTCCCTTTTGCTTTCCCTGTTTTTTCTTTTCCCCCTGAGAGTTCTGGTTGCCATCCTGATGAACACCAATATATTCATCAGAATCACCAAGCAACAAGCTCTCGGCCGAATGCTGGCGTATAACCTCAATATATATAAACTTGTCACAAGCTACAATAAAAGGATTTGGCGTCTTCTTTTCGCCCATTCCAATAACCATCATTCCAGCTTCACGTAGCCTTATTGCCAAACGAGTAAAATCCGAGTCACTAGATACCAGAACAAAACCGTCTACTTTTCCGGAATAGAGAATATCCATAGCGTCAATTATCATGGCAGAATCAGTAGAGTTTTTCCCTGTAGTGTAGCTATACTGCTGAACTGGCGTAACCGCATTTTCTAATAGTGAGTTTTTCCATCCCGATATATTCGGGCTGGTCCAGTCCCCATAAATGCGCTTTATTGTAGGAGTTCCATAGAGAGCCGTCTCCTCCATTATCCCCTTGAGTGTCCCTCTAGGCACATTATCCGCGTCAATAAGGACAGCAAGCCTTTTATTTAAATCGGTGTCTGAGCCAATTGGCACCAAGTCGCCCCCTTTAATAATTTATGCAATGTATTTTACCATACCTTTCCCATTAGTTCAAGGAGGCAATTGGGTACAGAGTCAGACTTCAAAATTTTTAAAGCATAATATTTCGGCGCCTATCGAACCTGCGTACATTGGGAATATTTTTATAACAGTCGCTCTTATATAATTAAAAAATAAAATTTTAAAAAAACTCTTTACATTTTAAAATTACATGCTATAATGAAAATGCAAACAATAATTATTAGCATTAAGGAGCTGTAGATGAAACGGTACAGTCGAAAGCGAGAGGCTATTCTCCACGCTATCCGTTCAACTACTTCTCATCCCTCAGCAGAATGGGTATACACCCAACTAAAGCCCCAGTTCCCCGATCTGTCTCTGGCCACGGTATACAGGAACATCGCCTCATTTGTAGAGAGTGGTGAGCTGGTGAGGGTGGCTGTAGTGGATTCAAAGGAACGGTATGACGCCGACCTCTCGTCACATTCACATTTTATCTGCCAAACTTGCGGCGATGTATTTGATGTCAAAATAGCAAGTGGTCGCGAGATTGACCTTATAGCGGAAGAAACTCTTGGCGCAAAAGTTAACCGTCATGAGCTTATTTTCAGAGGTATCTGCAAAAAGTGTCTTTTAAGCAGCGATACAGCCGGTTAAGTGCGGCTTATCATACATTACAATAGTTTTTAATTATCAAAATAAATTTATTTTGGAGGTATTTAATATGAAGAAATGGATCTGCCCAGTATGTGGTTATGTCTATGAGGGAGAGAATCCCCCTGAGAAATGTCCTCAGTGCGGAGTTCCTGGCTCCAAGTTCAAGCTGATGGAGGAAGGTATCACCCTCGCAGCTGAGCACACCTACGGCGTATATGCAAGCACAGTTAAAAACAACCCTGATATCACCGAAGAGGATAAAAAGTACATCTATGATCAGCTGATGGCCAACTTCAACGGAGAGTGCTCTGAAGTAGGTATGTATCTCTGCATGGCACGCATCGCTCACCGCGAAGGCTATCCCGAGATTGGCCTTTATTGGGAGAAAGCCGCATATGAAGAGGCTGAGCATGCCGCTAAATTTGCCGAGATGCTTGGTGAAGATCTTGAGCCCAATATGAAAGCTACCACTAAAGATAATCTCTCCTGGCGTGTTGACTGTGAGTATGGCGCAACTCAGGGCAAAGTCGATCTGGCCACATGTGCAAAGAAGAACGGCCTTGACGCCATCCATGACACCGTGCACGAGATGGCCCGCGACGAGGCCCGTCACTGCAAGGCCCTCAAAGGTCTGCTTGATCGCTATTTTGGCAAGTAATCTTTAGTCGCCGGTTTTATTAGAGTTTCGAAAGGAGATTTTAAAATGGACAAGTATGTCTGCCCATGTGGGTATGTCTATGACCCCGCTGTTGGAGATCCTGACAATGGTATTGCTCCTGGCACCGCTTGGGAAGATGTCCCTGAGGATTGGGTATGCCCAATATGCGGTCTGGGCAAAGACGCCTTTGAAAAGGAATAAATTAATGAGCATCAATGCCCCGAAGCTGAAGCTTCGGGGCATTGAGCTATTTAAATTAGTCTTACTGCCTTCAATACTCCACTTTCTGCATAATACGCCATCAGTGAGATATGGGCAGCGCACCTTTCATCTTTTGTTTCACTTCAGCAACACGTATGTAAATCACTAACAAATATACGGTTCTAACGCAATGGCCTCTCTATTTCTCCGCAAGAGTTGCCCAAAATGTAGGCACCCCGTGTTCATGCAGGAATCCCTCTCCGTTTGTATCCTCATAAATGTCCAGCAGTTTAAAGCCCGCTCTAAGCTGGCCCCTTACCTGCTCTTCTATTGTCTGGGGAAACGGGACGCGTGAGTCGGGAGCCATCAATGATTCCATCAGAGATGGATTAGCTATTGGATCAAAAGGTAGAGAATAACGAACATGCGACTCGTCCGCCTCATCGAACAAGAAATTTGTCCCATTGTCAAGGCCTGCCATTAATAGGCCGCCTTTTTTCAACACTCTATAGCACTCCCTCCATATTGGAAAAACTTCTCTAACATAGCAGTTAGACACCGGATGAAATATAAGGTCAAAATATCCGTCTTCAAAGGGCAAAGGCTTTGTCATATCTCCACGGATGGCCTTTATATTATACCCCTCTCGCTCCGCCACTATAATTTCGCTCTCTATCTGTTTTGGGGAGTAGTCCAATACCGTGCACTCTCCACCCAGGGCAGCAAATATGGGCATCTGCTGTCCGCCGCCAGATGCCAAACCAAGTATACGCTTTCCTGTAATATCAGGATACCACTCCTTAGGTACAGGTTTTGTGGGAGTGAGCACCATCTGCCACTTACCGCTCCGTGCTTCAACAAATTCTTCATGGGTGATTGGAACTCCCCATTGCCACCCTTCATTTACCCAACGATCTATTGTCTCGGCATTTATATCTGTATATTCCATGAAACAACCTTCCTGTCAAAATAATCTTTTTTCACTTTATATACATACAATATTTACTACAATTTTCTCCACCCTATATTTATCGATCTGGTCACTTATCACAGTACGATTTTTACTTTAATCCTGAAAAAGAGCCTTTACACATTGATCTACAAGCCGCTGAGCTAAATTTACTGCCTCCCCTGTTCCGTCAGCTGCACCCGTATTTAGCCATTTCTGCATAAGCCCCACAAATCCCATGGATACAAAGGCATAAAACAGCTCCATCTCTCTTGGAGTGGATTTTATAGGCAAACGGCCATAGTAATCGTGACAGCGTTCCCATCCCAAAGCTATTATCCGCATAGCAAAGTCTCTGTCACCATATTCGCCCAGCACAACTGTGCATATATCCATATTGTCTCTCAGGCAGTTGAATATATCTGCTGTAACTTCCGCTGGAGTTGGGGGATGACCATGCTGATCTAAAAATGGGTCAAGAGTACGCTGGAAGTCCTCCATAAGTTCCGATTCCATCTGCGTCCTTAGATCGTAAATATCTGTATAATGTGCGTAAAACGTGCCTCGATTTATGCCCGCCTGCTCGCACAATTCTTTCACTGATATGCTTTGTATGGGTTTTTGACGCAGTAACTCTGTAAATGCCCTGCGTATCAGCATTTTTGTCACTCTCACTCTGTGATCTTTGTGACTCTTTTCCATGCACGACCTCCTTGGTGGGTAAAGATACTAATATATAAAATATAATACAAATCTATAATAAAATCAACGCTGTGTTCAAAATCCCCCAATTGGGTTGTTGATAACTAATAAGAACGTGGAGAAAATAAATTCTCCACGTTCTTATTAGTTATTTCCAAGTTCAACAGTTCTTCGGAACGAAGCCGCTACAGCGTCAGATATGCTCTCGGCAAACTCTCCGCTTTTCAGGACATTTACACCCTCAATAGTTGAACCACCAGGGCTGCAGACATGATCGCAGAGAGCAGCTGGGTCTTCCCCGCTATCAATAGCCAGTTTTGCAGAACCCATAGCTGTCTGTTCAGCCAAAAGCAGGGCAATCTCCCTTGGCAGTCCGCATATTTCTCCAGCCTTCGCTAAAGCCATTATAAACTGATAGACAAATGCCGGTCCGCACCCTGAGATAGCACACCCAGCATCGATGAGCTCCTCAGGCATCTCAATAAACTTACCGGCATATTCCATCGAATTTAAAAAGTCGGCAAGTTCCTCATTTGTAACTCCGCCGTCATATGTATATAAAACACATCCTTCTCCAACAGCAACGGGCGTATTAGGCATGATCCGTATAACCGGAACGCTCTCTCCTGCCAGCTCCCATATGCGGCTGATTTTAACCCCTGCGGCCATAGTCACAAAGACCTTTCGGTCATGGCTGTTTCTAATCACCTGGGCACACTCTTCAAAAAGTTCGGCAATATTCTGAGGTTTTACACCAATTACAACGTACTTGCTCTCCGCAATCAACTCATCTGATAAACCAACGTCACATCCAAGTATTCCGGCCAATTCTTTCGCCTTTGAACCGTCTTTATCAGAAATAATCATCTGATTGCCCGTGATTTTTTTTGCCACTGCCTGGGCAAGCGCGCCGCCCATATGCCCAGCACCGATAAATCCCAATTTATAGCCCATATTTCGCCCCTTCTCGCTGCTATTATCTGATATTGCCATTTCCACGAATTATATACTTATATGTGGTCAGCTCTCTTAAACCCATAGGCCCTCTTGCATGCAGCTTCTGAGTTGATATCCCCATTTCACACCCCAGGCCAAATTCCCCGCCGTCCGTAAATCTTGTAGATGCATTCACATATACAGCGGCGCTGTCAACACCGCGCAGGAAAAGCTCCGCGTTATTTTTGTCTTCAGTAACTATCGCATCGCTGTGATGTGTGGAATGGAGGGCGATATGCTCTATGGCCTCATCCACGCTGTCAACTATCTTAACGGCCAAAATATAATCCAAAAATTCTGTGTCAAAGTCTCTTTCACCGGCTGGAGTACCCGTGATTATTTTCTGAGCCCTGCTATCAAGCCGAAGCTCTACTGGAGTCTTTCCGGCGCTGACCCTGTCATCAACAAGACGCTTTCGCATAATGGGCAGAAACTCTTCTGCGACATCGGTATGGACAAGACAGACTTCTTCTGCGTTGCACACTGAAGGGCGGCTTGTCTTGGCATTTTCAATTATGTCTGCCGCCTTTTCAATATCGGCATACTCGTCAACATAGACGTGGCATATTCCTGTTCCAGTCTCTATACAAGGTACGGTAGCATTCTCCACGCATGTGCGTATCAGTCCGGCGCCGCCACGCGGAATCAGCAAGTCAACAAATCCGGAAGCCTTCATAAGTTCCTGTGCACTCTGTCTCGAAGTATCTTCCACAAGTTGTATAAGATTTGCTGGCAATCCAACTGATGCAAGTCCTGATTGAAGCGCATTGACAATTGCCTTTGCACTTCTCCATGCCTCCTTGCCGCTTCTGAGGACACATGCGCTGCTGCTTTTAAAGGCAAGAACCGCGGCGTCTGAGGTGACGTTCGGCCGGCTCTCGTATATTATCGCGATAACCCCCATGGGGACAGAGACTTTTTCAATTATAAGTCCGCCTGGTCTCTCCACGCGTTCCAGAGTATTCCACACCGGATCAGGAAGATCTGCTACTTCGCGCATACCTTTAGCCATATCTTCTATGCGACCGACGTTTAATGCAAGGCGGTCAATCATAACGTCGGAGATAGTTCCCCTCGCCGCTTCAACATCGATGCTGTTTGCCTCTAAAATAGTATCAGAGGCCTTCAGCAGGCTCGCTGCCATAGCTTCAATCGCCCTGTCTTTAGTCTCTCTGTCGAGCACAGCAAGTTTAGGTGCAGCACTCTTTGCGTTAACCAATATTTCACTGGTTGTCATAACGTCCCCTCCCAATAAACCGTGTGCCTACCTTCTCACCATCCACAATCCTATACAACAGCTCTGGGTCTGAGCCATTGGCTATCACCATGTCAATTCCGCTTTCTGTGGCTATCTTCGCCGCATGAAGCTTTGTCTTCATCCCACCGGTCCCCAGATCTGTCACTGCCCCCTGTGCTATAGACATAACCTCTTTAGTAAGCTCCCTGATCTCTGGGATAAGTTTAGCTCTGGGATCCTTATGCGGATCGGCTGTATATAGTCCGTCGGTATCTGTAAGAAGTATCAGCAGATCTGCTCTCACAGATGTGGCAACAATAGCGGCCAGGGTATCATTGTCACCTATTACTATTTCCTCAAAAGCGACAGTATCATTCTCATTAATTATCGGCAAGGCATCCAGCTCAAGAAGACGTTCCATTGTATTATTAAAATTCCTATGCCGACCCTCGTCTTCAATGTCAGCAGCAGTGAGAAGTATCTGCGCCACTGTATGGTTATACTCTGAGAACAGCTTATCATACACATACATAAGCTCACACTGCCCTACTGCGGCAGCAGCCTGTTTCCCCGGTATGTCCTCAGGGCGTGATTTGAGAGGTAGTTTTCCAAGACCCATGCCGATAGCACCTGATGAGACAAGTATAATCTGATGTCCTGCGTTTTTAAGGTCACTTAGCACCTTTGTTATCAGTTCAACCCTGCGTATATTCATCCTGCCGGATGGATGGGCCAACGTGGAGGTTCCAACTTTCACAACAATTCTCATATTTCCACCTCTGAACTTCACAGATTATAAAACCTTAATGCAGCTTTATCAGATCTGAGATATGCAATTATCGCGGCAGCTCCAGCGGCAAGAATTCCCGTAAACACTGTCATTGCAAGCCAGATTTCAACTTTGTCTATCAAAAATACACCATATAACACCGCCGGTATTATAATCAGTAACATTGAACCAAACATGCATATAGTAACGCTTGCCCCTTGTTTCACCACCTGGGCTTCGTTTATCCAGTCAAGTTTGGGAAACCTCAGGTTCACAGCTACTCCCATAACAGCCTCAAATACTGAAAAAACCACAATAAAAGCGGCGGAAATTGCCATCATAAGAGGTGTTGATTCTACAACATATACCAAAGCACACCAGGCCAGCAGCCCCACTGGAAGTGTAAGCAGTATCTGTATATCAGCTTTTGCCATAAGAACAGTCGACGCTTTAACCGGCATCGATTTAGGTATCCATATGCTCCTGCCCTCCAGGGATATTGAAGGCGGCGCAATTAATGACAGCGATATCATAAACGCAATTAAAAGCGCACCGATTGGGAAAACCAAATCCTCTATACCAGGCAATTGCTCAAGCATTATCTTAACATCAGATCGCTTTATCAAAAGATATACCGACCCGATAACCAGAAGAAGCAGGCCCATACCGGCATTTAGCAGATATGTTGTACTGGACAGAAGTTTTCTCATTTCCTTGCCCATAAGAGCTGCTTTTGCAGAGGAAACTCTCATCTCCCTGCGCTTATATTTCACTTTTGCTGCGCCGCGTTTTGTCGTCGCAGATCTTATAAATGTTGCAGACAGAAAAGCATACACCAGGGCAAAAACACCGACAAATATCAGCAACACAAAAATCATATACTTGATGTTGCCGCTTGCCATCGCCTCTCCCATCCAGTACACCGGACGTGCATAGTACGCTATTGAATCAGCAACAGCCTGTCCGCTGGCCGCCAGCATTTGAACATAAGTATTAATCCTTGTATAAAAATAAAAATATAAGCCCAGAAAAGCAACTGCAAAAAGAACTCCAAAGATTGTCTTATTTCTAAACCTGGATAATACCAGATGAAGCAAATAGCTGAACACACCAGTTATTGCAAACACAAAGAAAGGCATAAGCAGGGAGATTACAGCAAATGCCACTATACTTCCCGCGTCCATTGAAACCGTCCGCAGCCATACATAAAGTGCGGGAACGGCCACAACCAGGCTATATGCCAAATTCTCCAATACCAATGCAACAATGCGGCTGCCAAGGATATAACTGGGAGGCACCGGCATAGATAAGAGCAGTTCGTTATCCTTTGCGTCATACATCTGAGCCTGAGTCATAAAAATACTCAGTATAAACATTATGGCAAAGGACATCATTCCATAAAATGCAAAATATAACCAGTCCAGGCCGGCCTTATGGAAAGGTTCAGCAACTGCGTTGAAAAAAGCTCCTATAAGAACTGCAAAGCAGATCGCCAGATAGGCATAAAGGACGATATATAAAATTCCCCGCTTCTTCGCCCCTTTTTTGTTCCGTTTGCCTCCTGACATATAATTGAGATAAGATTGGAACCTGGTTCTTAAAAGTGCCTTAAACATCCTGATCCTCCAATTCCAGGAAGACCTCTTCCAATGATGCGTCTCCTCTCACCTGTTCCATAGTACCAGATGCCACAAGGCGACCCTGCCTGAGTATGGCAACGCTGTCACAGAGCTTCTCAGCCACCTCAAGCACATGCGTTGAGAAAAATATCGCTCCGCCCCGATCGCAATGTTCTCTCATTATAGTTCTAAGTTTATGGGTGGCTATCGGATCAAGTCCTACAAAAGGCTCATCCATTATTATGAGTTTCGGTGCGTGTATAAGCCCCGCTATCACAGCAAGTTTTTGCTTCATTCCGTGGGAATACGCAGATATCGGCTGAGCCAAGTCTCCCGTAAGTTCAAATTCGTCAGCGTAGCGGTGTATGCGCTCCTCCCTGTCTGTTTTCGACACGCCAAATATATCGGCGACGAAGTTTAAATACTTTATTCCTGAAAGAAATTCATACATGTCCGGCTCATCCGGTATATACGCCAAAGCACTTTTGCAAGCAAGCGGATCGCTTTTTATAGATTTCCCATCAATATATATCTCACCCTCGTCGAATCTGAGAATACCACAGCAGGACTTAATCGTAGTGGTTTTGCCAGCACCGTTTGGGCCAATAAATCCATATATTTCCCCTGGAGCTATGTGAAGGCTCAGATCATCTACCGCGCATCTATCGCCATATTTTTTCGTAAGGTGTTCAATTCTAAGCATGTTTTCCTCCAAGGCAGTCTATTTTCTTCTGATAACATTTAGCTTTTCTTTATATATACTATCAGCAGGCACTGTGCCTCTAACACTGGATACAGGATATATTGTAGAATTCCTCCCTATTATGCAGCCAGGATTAAGTACGCTGTTGCAGCCCACTTCCACATAATCTCCCAGTATGGCGCCAAACTTTTTACGCCCGGTATTTATAAGCTCCGCGCCGTCTTTCACTGATACCGACGTCCTATCACTCTTAACATTTGATGTTATGGATCCTGCCCCCATATGGGCATGATACCCCAGCACTGAATCTCCCACATAATTATAGTGCGGTATCTGAACATTATCGAAAATAATGGCGTTTTTTACCTCCACCGAATTTCCTACCACGCAGTCGTCTCCAATTAATACGTTTCCGCGTATAAATGCACAATGGCGTATCTGTGTATTATGGCCAATAATGCACGGGCCGGCAATATAAGCTGATGGAAATATCTCCGCATCAACGGCCGCCCATACATCATCGCCTATCTTTCTATACTCCTCTGGGTCTAATGTAGGCCCAACAGTCCTCAAAAACTCACCGATCATGTCAAGCACCTGCCACGGATACTCGGTATCCTCAAAAAGTGGCTTAGCCATAGTCTTATTAATATTCAGCAGTTCAGAAGTCCTATACATATTCTCCCGCCTTTCAATGGCACTTATTTTACTATATGACCCTTCCGCTCCATAGCGGCAATTATTTTGTCAACGCACTCCACACACTCCTCCTGGGTAGGCGCTTCCGCCATCACACGCAATACGGGTTCTGTACCGCTCTTTCTCAAGAGTACTCTGCCGTTATCTCCAAGGCATCGCTCCGTCTCCGCTACGGCTTCCATTACATCCATATCGCTAAATACGGCATCTTTATCCTGTACTTTAACATTTTTAAGAAGCTGAGGATAAATTGTCACAGGTTCGCACAACTTTGAAAGGGGCATTTTTTTGTCAAGTATCACCTGCATAAGTTTTATCGCAGTCAGCATACCATCTCCGGTAGTTGCATATTTTGACAAAATAATGTGCCCTGACTGCTCTCCACCAATACGATTGCCATGTTCCCTCATATTCTCCCAGACGAATTTATCTCCTACATCCGTCTTCTCATAGCCTATTCCCGCCGCGTCCAGTGCCTTATATAGACCGATGTTCGACATAATGGTGGTGACAACTTTTGTATCTCCCAGCTTTCCTCGTTCCTTCATATACTTTCCATATATATAAAGTATAAGGTCACCGTCTACAAGATTTCCCTTTTCGTCAACTGCCAGGCATCTGTCGGCATCTCCATCAAAAGCAAAACCAACATCAAGACCATTCTCCACCACATGCCGGCGCAGTCCATCTATATGCGTAGAGCCGCAGTCCATATTGATGTTCAATCCGTCAGGAGCGTTGTTAATAACATACGTATCCGCACCCAGAGCATCAAATACATTTTTAGCTATCATCCATGTGCTTCCGTTTGCACAGTCAAGACCCACCTTCATACCTTTATAAGAATGCGTGGCAAGCGAAATAAGGTATCCTATATATCTGTTTCTTCCTGCAGAATAATCAATAGTACGGCCAATTTGATCCCTGAGGGCATACGGCACTTCCGGCGTCAGGCCGTCAAGATACTCTTCAATTTTAAGGAGTACATCCTCTTCCATCTTTTCTCCGGAAGAATTTATCAATTTTATACCGTTATCATAAAACGGATTATGACTGGCCGATATCATTATCCCGCAGTCAAAATCGTCTATTCTGGTAACGTACGATACACTGGGAGTAGTCGTGACATGGAGTAAATATGCGTCAGCTCCTGAAGCTGTAATACCTGCAGAGAGCGCGGATTCAAACATGTAACTTGAACGACGCGTGTCTTTTCCGATAACTATTCTGCATTTATGATCCTTGCTGAAATACCATCCAAGAAAGCGCCCAATCTTAAAGGCGTGCTCCACGGTAAGCTCTACGTTGGCTTCTCCGCGAAAGCCGTCGGTACCAAAATATTTTGACATAATATGCACTCCTATCAGATAATATACAGTTATAATATTCGTTTAAAGATCACAGGTCAAATCTAAAAATACCTATAAAATGCAACGCAGTAAAACTTTTCGTGCGCTGCCAGCATACGCCCACATGGTAACCCCATCTTGCGCCCCTGTCAAGAGCGGCAGACATCAGTCATACAGAATAAACAATATGATATTGGAGATAATAGCAGAAAACATATGAAAGCGTCGGTGTATCGTTTTGGGCGTATCCTTTGTAAGGACAATAATAGTTTTTCTTCTACTTGTGGTCTCTCTGAGAATTATGGGCAAACGTCAGCTGGGCGAATTGGAGCCAATAGAGCTCGTAGTGGCCATACTCATATCTAATCTGGCTGCCCAACCTCTTCAAGACGTTGGAACTCCGTTGATTTATGGAATTGTTCCTGTGCTGACACTTTTAAGTTGCCAGGTCCTTATATCCGGCGTCACGGTAAAGTACAGCCGTATTCGGCGCATGATATGCGGCAGTCCAAGTATACTAATTGACAACGGAAAAATAATTCAAAGTGAAATGCGCCGGAACAGAATTTCTATAGATGAACTTTATGTGGAACTACGCAGTAAAGAAATAACTGATATAGCCACTGTAAAACATGCAATACTTGAGACTAACGGAACGCTTAGTGTCATACTTTATCCAGATTTCTCGCCGCTAACGCCAAGGGAAATGGGTATAACCAGTGAGGACACAGGATCTCCAGTATGTATCATAAATGACGGGCGCGTAATGTCAGATAACCTCCGGCTTCTTGGACGCGATCAAAAATGGCTCAAAAAAGAGATATCCAAGCGCGGCGCCTCAGCTCCTGAAGACGTATATATTATGTCTGTCGATGGAAAAGGCAATATATATTTTGCAGTTAAGGATGGTTCAAAGTGAAAAAAGAAGTTTTTGCTGCCGCTCTATTGGCAGTAATATTTGCTCTTTCTGTCGCAAACGCTTACTGTTTAGACAAATTAACTGGCGAAATAATAGAACTTGTAGATGAATCCGGCCGTATGGCAACATGTGGAGAGTGGGAAAAGTCTCAGGAGGCAGCGGAAAATGCTTCTAGAATTTGGAAAGAGCAGGACCCGTATACCCATATTGTATTACGACATAGCGATATTGAATCAATGAACGATGATTTTTACGAACTTTTAGAACACGTATACTCCCATGACGCTGGGGCTACCAGCAGTTCAGCAGCTCTTGTGTCCGAACATCTCAGTAGTATAAATCAAATAGAGCAAATACGAATTGGCAGCGTATTCTAACGTCCATTGCCCACCTGATTTAGTGCAGTTTATCATATCACAGTTATGTTCGCAACCTCATATTATCTACCATTTTACGACGGTCTTAGTATTAAAATGATATTGAGCTCTAAAGGTAAATTTAATATATTTACAATTTTATCAAAAGCAACTTTTTATCTGTACATGTCTATTCAACTTATGATATAATTAATTTATTATATACTAAACAGATAACAGGAGGCACTGCCAATGAAATGCCCATACTGTGGGTTCGATGAGAGCAAAGTTATAGACTCACGTCCAACAGAGGAAAATATCCGCCGTAGGCGTGAATGCCTGTCCTGTCAAAAACGGTTTACTACATATGAGTTTGTCGAGCGCATGCCGGTAGTAGTGATAAAAAAAGACGGAAGCAGGCAGTCTTTTGACAAGGTTAAACTTATTAATGGTATTATGCGCGCCTGTGAAAAACGGCCCGTTTCAATGAGCGATATAGAAGCCCTTGCTGACGAGATCGAGCAGGAAGCTCAAAGTTCTATGGACCGCGAAATACCTACTAGTTATATTGGTGAGATGGTTATGAAGCGGCTAAAAGATATGGATGAAGTGGCTTATGTGAGATTTGCCTCAGTTTACAGGCAGTTTAAAGATATTAACACGTTTATGGATGAATTAAACAAACTTCTCACAGAGAAGTAGGTCGCATAGCCACAGCTATTTTGTCTGTTCGCCTGCTGGCTTTTGTACCGTCAGTTGGAAATATACACCAATTTTATCTGAGCGGTTTGAAGCGCCAAAAGCAATACGTTAACAATCAATTATATTGCAACATACTCACATTAATTATGGCCTCCGCAAATGAGAATTTGCGGAGGCCATAATATATATGGTAACTCTATAAAAGGCGCTTTTAATCCCACCATCTCAGTGATGAAATAGAATAATCTTAAACATTATTGTCACTTCTACCAGACATCAAATAAATAATGTTTATTTTCAAAAAAGCCAGCAGTCCCAAGTAAATTGAGGTCCAGTTATAGACTGCTCTTTTCAAAAAGCGTCTTTTCTTTTCAGATACGCCCAATCACGTATAACCGTAGATAAACAGCAGTGTATCTTAATTAACCCTCAGATTCACTACATATCCAGTCATATACTACATCATAAAGTGTAACAGGTGTAACTTCATTTCGCGCAAGTATGTCAACAAGTCTCTCAGCTGTATCTTTGATACTGGTTACATCATTGACTGCAAGCCGTTCCTGCCCCGACTCATCAGATACGCACACACCATATCTTCTCCCTCGCCCTACGTCCTGGAATGCCGGTTCCGGCGTACTCTCTGTTACATAGTAAACAAAAGTTTTTTCTTTTCCCGTTCCCTTTAGAATAGTCTTTCTGGCTATCTCCGTCATCACGGCAATTTTTCCTCCTTCCAACTTTTAAAGACCTCACTGATATAATTATTCCACAAATTGTTGGAATTTTCCACGATTTTTTATCGCAAGTTTTTACATTATTTGTACATTTTCGACATAATAACCCAGAATTCTACATTTGGAAAAATCTTAACATTGAGAAGTCCATTATTAAGCATTAAAATTGATATATGTGTATATTTTCTTTATATATCAAGCATATGAATACAGCCTGGACCATATACATTACATATTGATATTTTTCCTATTTTTCAGTCTCATATTCGCAAAGCAAAAATCTAAAAGATCTCCCAGCTTATGTAAATGGGATGATACAGAAATCCCCAAACAAAATCCCTGCCAGCGTGATCTGGCAGGGACAGGAGGAAACAATGTTCAAAAAAATACTAAAGAATTTCAAAGGTAATTACCGTCCAACAAAAATGGCTCTCCTCATAATAAAATTTGGGCTTTCACTCTCCTGCTTGCTGCTGGCCGCTTCTCTTCTCGTAGGCGTATATGCCGGAGAGTTAACGTCGCGTACATATGAGCTGCACTATCTCTACTCAGAACTTTACAGGACGCCTTTAGGAATATTGCTCTTATCCTCTCTGGGCGCTCTCATTATAAATGAGCTTGAAGATCATCAATAATTTTTCTAAGTTCATCCACCGAGTAAAGAATATTCAGTGCATCTAAAAGTTCATTAGTTGATATTCTCTCTGGAAAGCCCAATGCCTTTATCAGTAATTTCCTTTTCAGAGCGCTTCCAGATGTGCCTGAAAGCCCCAGCATGTATAGATCCGCCTTTGTTATTGTTTCTCCCCCACATTTTTCTCCTTTTTCTTCCAGAAAAATTGCTCCCGCTCTACGCAGGCATTCAACAACCGTTTTCCTGTCCATACCTTCTACGCCAAGTTTCCCCTCTTTGGAGGGAGATCTTTTGCGGCGTTCTTTTCCATATACATCCGGTATATATGCGTGCTTTACATTCGCTGCTGGAAGAGCACCTTTCAGATATCCCCGTATCACCGTCCCCGCCCCATCTCCATCGGTGAAAATAATTACACCCTGTTTTTCCGCAATTCTCCTTATAAGCTCCATTTTTTCTTTATTTGAGAAAATGCCAAAGCCATCAGTCTCGATAATCACAGCATTGACCGTCTGAGCAACCATGTTTTTATCATACCTTCCTTCAACAACTATTGCTTCCCTGATAGACGGTTTCATGCAATAATCCCCCTTGCTTTATAAATAAAAAGTTTGCTTATAAGCAGACGATAACTCTTACATCTTGCAGTCTGTGAAATGTACAACTTCATATTTTCGGCTTCACTACTATAAAAAGCTATTGACTTTGGTTTAAACTCTACGCAGTCTTTGCTCTGATTATAGCACGGATATTGTATACGTGTACTTAATATTTTATTGTTTTAAAATACTTAAATACAAAGCAAGAGGGTTAGAACAGCAGTTCTAACCCTCTTATCAATCATCAATATTTAAACACTTAATCTTCTGTGCAGTCTATCGTGAGCAATCTCACAATAAGTTCTTTAAGGACTTCCTCCGGCTCCTGAGCAGAGCTGTTTAACACATAAGCGGCGTTGGATGAGGCCGTAACCATATTTCTGCACTCTGAAAGGGTGTGTCGTTTAGCCGATGTCAAGACACTTTTTGCCTGAAATTCATATCTGACAGAACACATTTTCATAAACTCGTCAATCCCACGCCAGATAAAATACAGACCTTGGCGCAAAGCAGCTGACGAAGTTTCATATATATACTAAATAGTATTTTATGTGGAGGTTCGCCCATTGCAAAAAGTTCTCCGAGTTTTTCCATTGAAGCAGCACGTTTCCCGCTTAATATCGCATCAGTCAGTTCATATGCAGCTGCATCCAGTACCGGAATAACTACGGCGTCCACATCGGCCTTAGTAATGGTTTCACCTCTTGAATACGCAACCAGCTTTTCTATCTCATTTGACAGATCCGTCATCATACCGCCCGTAATAAACGCCAGATATTCAGCGGTATCCCTGTCGATCTTTTTACCATCAGCTTTAAAATGCCTGGCTATCCACACTACAATTTCGTTCTGATCCTGCCGAGCAAACTCAACCGATGTTATCATCTTT
The DNA here is from genome assembly GCA_944385785.1 of uncultured Oscillospiraceae bacterium. GTDB lineage: Bacteria > Bacillota > Clostridia > Oscillospirales > Oscillospiraceae > RUG626. The sequence continues at coordinate 32,627 of CALWYO010000055.1, forward strand.
TTCAAGCTGGCATTCGCCTTAATTCTGCCATCAAGTTTGAACTCCACTGTGTCAAAGACAAATACCACGCACGCGTAATCTGGTACATCTGAAAGTATGCTTACAAGCGACTGCCTGGTCTGATCATTTATCTTGGAGAAGTCAAAATCGTTTATCTCTGTCAGCGTAAAGTCTGAAAACACCGGCAGCGCATCAATTGACTCCTGCAAATCGTTCACCGAAAGGATTCGTCCATCCAATCGCCTATGGTTAAATTCCTCGGTACCGGCAGGTACAAGACGGCGCAGCTCACCAAGATAGTGCTCCAGCAGATACCTTTCCTCACCCCAGAAAGCATATATGCGCCCTGGTTTTCCATTTCGCAAATCGTTTTTCAACTGTTGGTATGTCCCGTTTTCCCCTTTTCTCTTAGCCATATATCTCCATCTCTCTTGAGTCTATAGTCACATTCCCGTATATATCCGTCCGATACACGCGTATATTATTTTCTTCTAATCTGTCCAGAGTTTCCTGTGACGGATGACCATATGAATTATCTCCCACAGATATTACCGCCGCTTCAGGCCGCACTCTGTCAAGGAATATCTGCGATGTTGAGTAAGCCGAGCCGTGATGTCCCACCACAAGGCACTCTATATCAGGAATCTCCTCTCTTCCAGACAATTGTATTTCAGATTCACCGCTGGCGTCTCCTGTAATCAGAACATCTGCTCCCTCATCTGATATTAAAACAAAAAGGCCGCGTTCATTTTCTTCTTCTCCACCTACTGGTCCATATATCCACAGCTCCGCATTGCCCACAACAGCTTTTGCCCTATTTTCAATATATATTATATCCGTACCAGCGTCCCGCGCAAGTGTCAATACAGGTTCCGACTGATCTCCATCAACTGGCGAAGGCCCGATTACTGCACCCACTTCGAGAGCAGATAAAAGATACTCCACCCCGTTTGCATGATCTTCGTGGTAATGCGTAAGTATAAGTAAATCTATTCTATCCCTGCCCAGACTCCTTAAATATTGTTCGGTTATCTCTCCAGCGTTTTCTCCGCTGGAGCTTCCGCAGTCTATCACCGCTGTGCTGTCTTTGCTTGTAAATACGAGGCTCTGCCCTTGTCCAACATTCAAAACAGTAAGCGTAAATCCCATCTCTATATCTCCGGCAACTGCCGTTCCAACCAGCACAGCGCAGAGCGAAAATATCGCCGCGCATCCTGGAATAAGCAGTTTCTTAACAGGCACTTTCATACATATAGCCAGAAGTACGCACCCATACGCGAAGATAAACCAAATTGCAGCAGCCATACTGCTTATATATACGCCTGCAAAAAACGGCTTTGCAAAAAGCTCTACTACTATCTCTATAAACTTTACAGCAATAGCAGGAATCCACGCAATGAGTCTGCCGGCGGCTGACCATACACCGCCTACCGCTACTGCAAGAGACCCAATAACAAACGCCGGATCGACAGCCCACAAAACAAGCAAATTGACTATTGGCGATACCAGCGATATGTATCCAAAATACAGCACAGACAGAGGCATTGTAAATATCAGCGCACTCACCGTTGTGGCTACCCCAGCAGTAGCTGAAGAAAATAGTTTTACCACTATGTTATTTCGCTTTTCTGTCTTCTTATTAGATATAAATCTGTTTAAATAATCTCGTATTTTCTCTGAAAACAGTATTATCCCCAGCGTTGCTCCAAATGAAAGTTGCAGTCCAACTCCTGCAGCAGCGTATGGATTTATAAGCAGGATTATAAGCAAAGCAGCGGAGAGTGATGTCAGGCTGTCGCTGTCTCTTTTGAAAAAAGGTGCAATAAGTATAAACATCTGCATAATAACGGCTCTTACTACCGATGCCGAGAATCCCGATATACCCATAAACAGGAAAAGCACAGGCGTTATAATAAACACCGTCCACTTTTTCCTGCCAAATACGGTCATAAGAACTCCCGCCAATATTGAGACATGCATTCCTGAAACGGCAATTATATGTGTGATCCCCGTTCTCTCCATTGCATACGACAGCGGTATATTCTCATCAATTTGAGTTCTATCGCCTGTTATCAACGCCTGCATAAAAGGCCCCGTCTCCAATGGGAATAAATCACATATTAAGGTGTTTATCTCCCTCTGGGCGTACCTGTGTAAATAACGCAGCTGAAATCCAGGTCTCTCCAGAAACTCCACATCACGAACATCTGAGCAAAAAAGTCTGTAACCTTGAGAAGTATAATATGTGATTGATTCGCCGTCTATATTATCTGCCGATGAGAAATCCCCTGTAAATTCAACGCAGTCTCCCGGCCGAGCCTCGTTTAACTCGTCCCCAAAAACGTAAGCCCTTAAAAGTACCGTATTGGGCCCATCTGTATCTAAACGCATATCCACTCTGGCACCGTATTCTTCCTCCACAGGGAACGCATCGACTACTGCTGTTACACGAGCCGTAGTATCGGCCAAACCTTGAGACGGAGCAAATAGCAGCAGATCATAAACCCAGCTCCACGCCAGCCCAAAGCAGATGCCGGCGGAGAGCAGTGCTACCGGCAGTTTTGTTTTCTTTCTAAACACCAGCGCTGAGAAAACAGTTAGAATTAGAGATGCCACTACCAGATATGGACATATTGACACCGGAATACAGTACTGAACTGCATATATGGCAGCAGCAGTCGAAAATGAAAATACAGCCAACTTCCGCATATATGTCCACCTCCCTCTCCTCTCAAGACTCCCCGTTTAAAACTCAACTCTTCAGCTTTTAATTAAAGAGGCCACCTTGTTTAAGGCAGCCAAATCATACATGTTTTTCCGACCCGTTCTTATGCGCTGTAATTATTGTATAACTACATGCATTCACAGTTATAATGCAGTCAGCTGCGCTGATATAATAATTTTTCCCTTTTCTTTTTATATGTATATCTAATGAGCTGATTCTCTTTTTGCACCATTCAACAACATCGTCTGTATCTAAGGACAGGTTCCTCTTTATTCGCAACATTCCTAGTTGCGTTGTATGGATTTTATCCAGATTTTTCAGTAATTCATCAGTTTTATCCACTTTGTTGTTCCCCCTGCTAATCATACAGTATGCTCCTACCTTTTACAAGATTAGCCCTGTTCGATATTGCAAATTTTAAATCAAAGCAGCTCATAAGTAAACTTGTTCCGCAAAAATTACATTTTTCAATGGTCAAAACGCTGTTCTGGCCGCCCTGGTTGTTGACAAATTTGCTAAGCGATGTTAAGATATCAATGCAGGTTAGTTTACCTGTATTTATTTGCGGCTTTTTCTTTTGCGTTTTACTGTCCCTATACATTAAATCGTAAAAGTAAATATTCTTTTTGTCTTTGCAAATACTCACCATGGTTTTGGAGGTTCAAAATAATGCCAATTACTGATCTTCTGGAGCGGAACGCCCTCCAGTTTACAAACGATGTGGCCCTTATCGAGATTAATCCAGAGCAAAAGGGCGTTCGGCGCGGTACATGGAAAGAATATGATCTAATTGAAGCGACAAACGCTCCATATTACCGCAGGGAGATCACTTGGGGTATCTTCAACGAAAAGGCTAACCGTTTTGCAAATCTTTTGATATCCCACGGCATTGGTAAGGGCAATAAAGTAGGTATACTTCTTATGAATTGCCTGGAATGGCTGCCCATATATTTTGGTATTCTGAAATCAGGTGCTGTGGCAGTACCGCTGAATTTCAGATATACCTCCCAGGAAATACGCTATTGTGTAAACCTGGCAGAGGTAGACATACTTGTCTTCGGTCCTGAATTCATCGGGCGTATTGAGGAGATTGCTGATGACATGGGCAGGAATGTACTGCTTATCTATAATGGTGAACCGCCCTGCCCTACTTTTGCCTATGATTACTCCTCAATGACTTCTGATTGCTCCAGCCAAAATCCCGGCGTCAAACTTTCTGATGATGATTTTGCAGCTATCTACTTCTCGTCCGGCACTACCGGCTTTCCAAAGGCCATTCTTCACAAACATATGAGTCTCTCCCACTCCTGCAAAGTGGAGCAGGCCCATCACGGTCAGACGCGGGACGATATATTTCTCTGCATACCGCCTCTATATCATACCGGAGCGAAGATGCATTGGTTTGGCAGCCTTATCTCCGGAAGTAGCGCCGTAATACTGAAGGGCACCAAACCGGAATACATATTGGAAACTGTATCAAGGGAAAAATGTACTATCGTGTGGCTCCTTGTACCCTGGGCCCAGGATATATTGAACGCTATTGAAAGCGGCCAGGTAAATCTGGACGACTATGAGTTATCGCAATGGCGGTTGATGCACATTGGAGCCCAGCCTGTCCCCCAGAGTCTTATAAAACGCTGGAAAGAGATCTTTCCCAATCATCAGTATGACACAAATTATGGCCTTTCAGAATCAATTGGACCTGGATGCGTCCATCTTGGAGTCGAAAATATCCATAAAGTAGGCGCCATCGGTAAGGCCGGTTATGGATGGCAGGTGAAAATTGTCGCTGGAGATGACAGTGTAATAACCCAGCCACATGAAGTCGGTGAATTATGTGTAAAAGGTCCTGGCGTTATGACATGTTATTATCATAACCCCGAGGCAACTGACGAAGTGCTGAAAAACGGCTGGTTATACACAGGCGATATGGCAGAGTATGACGAAGATGGTTTCATTTTCCTTGTAGATAGAAAGAAAGACGTTATTATCTCAGGTGGTGAAAATATATACCCGGTGGAAATAGAGAATTTCCTCTCCTCCCACCCTGATATAAACGACGTTGCCGTTATCGGACTGCCTGATAAGCGTCTCGGCGAGATATCCGCGGCAATCATCGATATAAAACAGGGGCATACATGCAGCGTAGATCAGATAAATGAATTTTGTCTGAAGTTGCCTCGGTACAAACGTCCAAGAAAAATCATCCTCGCACCAGTTCCGCGGAATGCCACAGGTAAGATAGAAAAGCCGAAACTCAGAGAAGTATATGGCGGAGCAAATCTGGTAGCCGCCGAAAATAACTCTTAAAATTTTTCTGTGGGTGCCAGCCGCTGGGCTATGCGGCTGGCATCTGTTTTAGCTCGTCTTTAATATTTATTCTTATATATGTAATATTTAATTGTTGCAATGTAAATCGGCCTTTGATAAAATATTTAGTCGAGGTGTGAGGTTTTACACAGTAATTTGAAACACCGAAGGGAGTTTTTGCATTGAAGAAGCTGATGCTAGGCAACGAGGCTGTTGCCAGAGGCCTGTACGAGGCCGGATGCCAGGTGGTATCCAGTTACCCCGGCACCCCCAGCACCGAAATAACCGAGAAGCTGGCAGAAAATCGGGATATCTATTCTGAGTGGGCTCCAAATGAGAAAGTCGCCATGGAGACCGCCTTCGGCGCATCTTTAGCAGGCGTCCGCAGTTTTTGCGGGATGAAACATGTAGGACTTAACGTGGCCGCTGATCCCCTGTATACAATCGCTTATACCGGAGTCAATGCGGGCATGGTAATCGCTGTAGCAGACGACCCTGGCATGCACTCCTCTCAAAATGAGCAGGACTCCCGCCATCACGCGATAGCTTCCAAGGTCCCGATGCTGGAACCTGCTGATTCTTCCGAATGCTATGAGTTTGCAAAGCTGGCATATGACTTATCCGAACAGTTTGACACAGCCGTTATACTGCGCCTGTGTACGAGGATATCTCACTCTCAGAGCATTGTTGAAATAGGTCAGCGTCAGGATAGGGAACCCATTCCTTACGAAAAGAAATGGCAGAAATATGTAATGATGCCCGGCTGCGCCAAGCTACGCCATCCCATTGTGGAAGATCGCACCCGCGCCCTTATTGAGTACGCTGAAACCTCTCCGCTCAACCGTGTGGAGATGGGTGATACAAAAATAGGTATAATCTCATCCGGAACTGCTTATCAGTATGCAAAGGAAGTAATGGGCGATAACGCCAGCTATTTAAAGCTGGGTATTGTGAATCCTCTGCCAGAAAAACTTATAATTGATTTTGCATCAAAAGTGGATAAGCTCTACGTTATAGAAGAACTCGACCCGATAATTGAAGACCATTGCCGTAAGCTGGGGCTAAATGTCACTGGCAAAGAGATATTCCCCATGTGTGATGAATTCTCACAAAATCTCGTTGCCAAAGCTCTTGGTGTAGAGATCGGAAAATATGAATCAATTCCAGAGACAGTACCCGGACGTCCTCCTGTACTTTGTCCCGGTTGCCCCCATAGAGGTCTCTTCTATGTCCTGTCAAAGAATAAGTTAAATGTAATGGGCGATATCGGTTGCTACACACTGGCCGCCTCAGCGCCGCTGTCTGCAATGGATTGCACGATATGTATGGGAGCCTCTGTCTCCGGACTTCATGGCTTTAACAAGGCGTTGGGAGCCGACGCTGAGTCAAAAACAGTTGCCGTTATAGGCGATTCCACCTTTATGCACTCAGGAATGACCGGACTTGCCAATATAGCATACAACGGCTCAAATTCTACAGTTATAATTCTTGATAACTCCATAACCGGAATGACCGGACACCAGCAAAATCCAACTACCGGCCTTGACATACACGGCGATCCAGCAGGAAAAATAGACCTTGAGGCGCTTTGCCGTGCAATGGGTATACGCCGCGTAAAAGTTGTGGACCCATATGATCTGAAAGAGACAGAGAGTGCAGTAAAAGAAGAATTGCAGGCAGATGAGCCGTCAGTTATAATCTCACGCCGCCCCTGTGCTCTTTTGAAGACTGTCAAAAGACTGCCTCCTCTTAAAGTCAATACTGACAAATGCCGCAGCTGTAAATCCTGTATGCGTATTGGATGCCCCGCTATAAGTATGAAAGGTGGAAAAGCTGTCATTGACGCAACTCAATGCGTTGGCTGTGGCGTCTGCACACAGCTTTGCGCTTTCGGGGCCTTTGAAAATAGTGGGGAGGCCAAATAGTGTTTGATCATAAAAAGATAATGAATTCCCTGAAGCTGCTGGAACCTATCCCCACTCCTGTTCCCTCTCTCTTTCCCGCTGATCCCCAGGTTCCCGAGGGATGTACTGTGGTAGATGGATTAAGTGACGATTGGGGTTGCCAAGTGGATATCCATATGGATATTGTTTACGCCGAAAGGCAGCCGGAAGACTGGTACACTGATCCTGTCCCCTGCACATTAAAAATGCATATTTTAGAGCCAAAAGCTCACGAGATGGCTACTGAAAGGGAAAAAATTAAATTTGATAAGCTGCCCTGCGTTGTATATATCCAGGGCTCGGCATACCACAAGCAGTGGCTGTGGTATCATACCTCCAGACATATACGTCTGGCTGAGCACGGATATGTAGTGGCCATAGTTGAATACCGTCCGTCAGAAATCGCTCCTTTCCCTTCCCAAATTCAGGATGTAAAAACAGCTATCAGGTTTTTAAAGAAGCATTGTCAGGAGTATCACATTGATCCGGATCATATGGCTGTTGCAGGTGATTCCTCAGGCGGGCACGCCGCTTTGATGGCTGGCTTCACCGGCGACGATGCTCCCGACACAGAGCTTTACGGCGAGTATTCGGCAAAGGTAAACTGCATAATAGATATGTATGGTCCAACGGTTTTCTCCCTGATGAACTATCACAACAATTCGATGAACCATTTTGAACCGGACAGTCCCGAGGGCTATGAGATTGGCAGAAAGAATGTGCTTGATAATCTTGACCTTGTAGACAGCACCATCCCTATGAACTATCTGTCCCGCGATAAGGATACCCCTCCTGTGCTCATAATCCACGGAGACAGAGATATGTTAGTACCTTTCAGCCAGAGCTGCTATCTATATAATTATATGAAAGAGCTGGGCAAAGAGGTAGATTTCTACAAAATCAAGGACGGAAATCACGGCTTTGACGGGTTTAACAACGATACCATCCTGGAGATAGTTCTTGATTTTCTCAAAAAACACATATGAAATGAAGTCTGACTACTTTCGCGGTAGTTAAGGCCATACTTGACTTAATAAGGAGAGTGAATGTTCATGGAGACATGCAACATTATGATTGTCGGCGTCGGCGGTCAGGGCACA
>CALWYO010000056.1 GCA_944385785.1 uncultured Oscillospiraceae bacterium
TGAAAGATTTGTTTTACCTGAAAATGCACAGACAATTGAGCTGTCACCTACAAGGCTCACAAAAGAGAGAGTTGTTGATATACTTCTCCCTTACCTTCAAAGCTTTCCCCCTGGTTAATAAGAGGCAAGTCCGAAATTGCATCCAAGCGGATTTGGGGAATACCATACCGAGACATGTTAATTATTTTGGCGTTTACCTTATAGCCTCAAGATTCAAGTTCCGATACTATTTCCTTTCTAACAATGCCTCCAAATGCATTATAGATTTCGGCAACATTTTCAATAATCACAATTTAGGATGGACTATTTTTACAAAACAAAGATACGCTTTATACAACTGGCTTCTCGGATCCTCTAAAAATCTCCATGTTGCAGGAGTGTTTTTTGAAAACCCTTGGCAAGGCGGACCGCCAATGATGACATCAATATCATCGGGAGAAATGCCGATATCATTTAGAACAGCATAAGGGTCAATGTTTGCTATATCCAGCTTTGGAGCAACGGCTGATTTGTGATTGAGGGAATATGTTCTTAGTGCGATATCCCAAATATCAATGCCAGCAATTATATTAAACATTTTTGAAGAGACCCCATGACATTCCTCCACAACCACAAAATAAATCTAACACATTGCGATTTTTCGATTTTTGCTTTTGGATGTACCATTTCTACAAAGGAGGGCAACCACGAAAACGTGGCTTGAATCCGCAGGTTTCGATATAGCAAAAGAGGCCGGAATTTGGATGTCTCATTTTTGAGTTCCAAATTTCGACCTCTGTTCACATGGTGGAGGCGGGGAGAATTGAACTCCCGTCCGAAAATACATCCACCTGAACTTCTCCGGGCGCAGACGGCCGTTTTGGGCTAACCCGTTTTCCTCTCCGAAGTGTGGACCGCCTCACGCTTCGGATTGGTAGCTTCATTATTCATGGCAGGCTCAAAGCTTTGACTGCTCACGTTCTCCACTAATCGACGCCCCATCCCAGACCGTGGACCTTCTGGGTGGAACGGTCACTGCTTAAGCAGCGGCAAGAACTACGTTATCGTCGTTCTTTAATTTATAAGTGCCCATTTTAAGGATGATAGGCGCATCCGCCCGCTATTCAGACTTCCGTATCCCCGTCGAAACCAGTACGCCCCCATATATATTATGTTTTTACAAATTTAACAAGAAGCGAATGGGGAATTAATTTTGCCAGACCACGGTAAAGTTTGAAAAATAATTTAGGAGTATAAAATGCGGCGCCTCTGCGGGCTGCGGCGTATGAACCAGCCGCAACAGACTGAGGCTTGCAGTAGGGAAGCGATTTGAACATATCGGAATTTCCGGCAATGCCGCCAATATCCAAAAACTCTGTTGCCATGGGACCTGAACATATTGCAGTAACAGAGATCCTGCGCCCACGGAGCTCTTCCCTAAGTCCCAAAGAGAAGGAAGATACGTAGGCTTTGGTTGAACTATAAACTGTCATTCTGGCATTCGGACAGAATGAGGCGATAGAAGACACATTTATAATATGTCCACCCTTCGCCATATATGGCAAGGTGGCGCGAGTCACAAGAGTGAGAGCTTTGATGTTCAAGTCGATCATTCTTGAAAGAAATTTGGGGTCGCTCTCTTCTACATTTGAGAGATAACCACAACCTGCACAGTTAACAAGCAGCTGGACTTCCGGACGCTCCTCCTCCAGCTTCCGTGAAAAAGATTCTATATCGGCTTCGCTGCACAGATCGAGAGGCAGAGATACGCTCTCTATTCCAACTTCGCTGCCAAGTTCATCTAAAAGCGGACGACGGCGCGCGATAAGCCACACGCGCTCCACGTTGGGAAACGCATTATGAAGCTGCCTGGCGTATTCGCGTCCAAGTCCGGAGGAAGCTCCGGTAATTATTGCTATCCTCATCTCTTACCTCTCTTGTGCAAAATAAAAATTGTGAGTGTTTTTTAAAGCCTTTCCGGCTCAGGATATGTTACGCCGAATGTATCAACAGTAACTTTTTTCATGACTTGAGGCTGACGCGGCTTATCATTGTAATCAACTCGCACAGACGCAATTTCATCCACAACGTCCATGCCCTCAATTACTTTGCCGAAAGCTGCATACTCACCGTCCAGATGAGGGGCGTCTTCGTGCATAATGAAAAACTGACTGCCTGCAGAATCGGGAGCAGAGGTACGGGCCATTGAAAGAACACCGCGCGTATGCTTTAAATCATTTGCTACGCCGTTAGCGTTAAACTCACCTTTAATGCAATAGCCTGGACCACCGGTTCCATTGCCCTTTGGGCATCCACCCTGAATCATAAAACCGGATATCACACGGTGGAAGGTTAAACCATCATAAAACCCGGAATTAATGAGACTGATAAAATTGTTCACTGAGATAGGAGCGATTTCCGGATAGAGCTCAGCTTTGATGAGCTTGCCGTTTTCCATTTCAATAGTGACTACAGGATTTGCCATAATCATCTGTTCCTTTCTTTCATAGTGCGATCTATCTCGCGGTCAGCATCCCGTCTTGCTGCGGACTCACGTTTATCATACAGCTTTTTGCCGCGGGCAAGACCGAGCTCAATCTTCACCAGAGAGTCCTTTAGGTACACTGAGAGGGGAACTAATGTAAGTCCGTCCTGCGCTATACGTGCTTGCAAACGGTTTATTTCCCGCCTGTGCATTAAAAGACGCTTTGGTCTTAGAGGATCTCTGTTGAAAATATTCCCTTTTTCATATGGCGATATGTGTATACCGTAAGCGAAAAGCTCTCCATCTTTAACTGTGCAGAAAGAATCTTTTAAATTTACGTTTCCAGATCGAATAGACTTGACTTCTGTACCGAAAAGTTCAACTCCCGCTTCAAAACGCTCAAGAATGAAATAATCGTGAAAAGCCTTCCGGTTCTGAGCAACGGGCTTAATACCCCGCCCTTTTGGAGACATGCCCGTCCCTCCTTAAATATTGCACTTCTGAGTTAAATGCTCTATGCTCTCACACATACGCCAGAATATTCTACCACATATGTTAGAAAAATAAAAGTCCCCAGCCGTGATTTAGGCCGGGGAAAATACTTTTTTTATTGTAGATATTGCCTGGCAATCAAGCAGCAACTGTCCGTGCTCTCTCAGATGAAGAAGAAAGAGCGGAGGTTCATCAAGGCGCTGGCCAAATTCTAAGAAAGAGGCGGTGTCTTCGTTGCGCCATCCCCACACGGCAAGTATGTATTGACTATTATAACTAAAAAGAGAGGATGCTGGCTGGGCGGCTGTGGAAATGATGGATTCTATTATATGATCAATATTTTGAAAAGTGAAAAATTCGGGACCGCATGGGTCATTATGTACAAATATCAGCAGATCACGCTGGCCAGGAAAAAGGTCAAGAAGCATTGTGCCAGATTCCATACCCAGTGCGGAGCGGACCATATCGCGAGCCTGAGCGGCAGTAATATTGAAAGGTTCAATACATCTGCGTTGCAATTCTGACTCAGATATGTATAGTGAAAAAGTTCTGCCGCCAAGGGCCTGTATCTCCATATCTCTGCCTCCAATAACGGTAAACTATAAAAATTATATACTGTATGGGAGTTTGAGAAAATATCAAATCTGTGGAAGTAACGGGGAATAATTCCATATAATAAGGAAAACTGGGAAAGGTTATTAATTTTTTGTAATTTTTCCGTTTTGCTATTCCAATTTTCGTGAAAGTATATTAAAATATTCAAAGCAAAGAATGAAAACTTATAGTTTAATAATTTGGAGGCAATATGGATAATAGCAGTTCCACGCCCAAATATAAGAGAGTCCTTTTAAAACTCTCTGGAGAGGCTCTTGCCGGAGAAAAGACGTTTGGCCTTGACTTTAACGTAATAGAAGAGGTATGCAAAGTCGTTAAGGACTGTAACCAGATGGGGGTTGAGATAGGCATTGTCATAGGCGGCGGAAACTTCTGGAGAGGAGTTAAAGACGGCGGTGGTAAGATGGAACGTACCCGCGCGGATCACATGGGTATGCTGGCTACGGTGATGAACTGCTTGGCAGTTGCCGATGTTTTGGAGCAAATGGATGTTCCGGTCAGGGTACAGACTGCTGTAGAAATGCGGGCGATAGCTGAGCCATATATAAGGTTAAAGGCGGATAAACATCTGTCTCTGGGCCGCGTAGTAATTTTTGGATGCGGCACTGGGAGCCCATATTTCTCCACCGATACAGCTGCTGTTTTACGTGCGGCGGAGATAAATGCCGATGTAATACTACTTGCGAAGAACGTCGACGGAGTGTACAGCGCCGATCCCAAAAAAGACCCGGATGCTGTGAAATACGACTCGATATCATATGATGATGTGCTGGCCAGACACTTGGCAGTGATGGATTCCACAGCAACCTCATTGTCAATGGACAACAGCATCCCTGTGATACTGTTTGCACTCCGCGATCCGTGGAATATAAAGCGGGTAATTTTAGGAGAGAAAATAGGTACTGTTGTAAAATAAATATAAAGCAGGAGGTAACTCAAATGTATACTGACGATGCTTCTTATTCCGAATACTTAAGCAGAATGGAAAAGACTTTGGAATCCCTCGAGTCGCAGTTCGCTACAGTTCGCGCCGGCAGGGCTAATCCGGCGATACTTGACCATATAAGAGTTGAGTATTATGGTACTGCTACACCGATAAATCAGGTAGGGACAATTTCCTCACCCGACCCCAGAAGTCTTGTTATTCAACCCTGGGATATTTCTCTTCTCAAGGAGATTGAAAAAGCTATTCAGAGTTCGGACATTGGGATAAATCCGCAAAATGACGGGAAAGTAATCCGTCTTGTGTTCCCACAGCTTACTGAGGAGCGCCGAGTTGAACTTATAAAGCAGATACGTAAGTACACAGAGGGGGCAAAAACAGCTGTACGAAACATCCGAAGAGACGCTATGGAGAAGTTCAAAAAGCAGCAGAAGGCTTCAGAGGTTACAGAAGACGATCTGAAACTGATGGAGAAGGATATGCAGCAGATGACCGACGACTATATAAAGAAGATCGACGAGTCAACCGCAAAGAAAGAAAAGGAGCTCTCTGCCATATAGAGGCGGAAGAGTATCGCCATGGGTATATTACGTAGAAAACCAAAAAAGGCGGGGCAGGCTTTATCGGTCCTGCCCCGCCATGTTGCAATTATAATGGACGGAAACGGCAGGTGGGCAAAGAAACGCTCGCTGCCGCGCTCTGCGGGACACAGTGCTGGCGCAGAGACTTTTCGGCGAATTGCGTCATATTGTCGCAAGCTGGGTATAGAGTATCTGACTGTGTATGCTTTTTCCACAGAGAACTGGAAGAGACCCCAGGCAGAAGTGGATTCAATAATGAATTTGCTCCGACGGTATTTGCAGGAGGCTATCGACTCAATGGAGCGGGAGCAGGTGCGTATAAAAGTGCTGGGAGACACGTCAGTGCTTGACGAGGATCTGCAAGATCTGATATTAAGGACAGATAGGCTGTCAAGCCGGATAGAGACAAAAACTCAGGCAAATCTCTGTATTAATTATGGAGGAAGAGATGAGATAATCCATGCGGTACGAAGTTGGATTGAGGATCCGAACCGGCAGGAACTGTCAGAGGCTGCCCTATCAGAATATATGTACACTGCCGGTATGCCTGATCCGGATTTGGTAATCAGGCCCAGCGGAGAAGTTAGGATATCAAATTTTCTCCTGTGGCAATCGGCTTATTCAGAATTCTATTTTACCGATACACTGTGGCCAGATTTTAATGAGCGGGAGCTTGACCGCGCGCTGGAGTCATATGCCCAGCGCGATAGACGATACGGTGGAGTGAAAGGATGATTTTATGCTGGGTACCAGAACGATAATGGCTGCTGTGCTGATAGGCTTGCTTCTGGCTCTGACACTGTGGCTTTCGCCTGTGTGGCTGGCTGTGGTAGTTGCATTATTGGCTGTTATAGGCGCATACGAGATGATGCACGCTACAGGAGAGGGGAAAAACCCCAGACTCTATTTATGGCCGGCATTGTCAGCGGCGGCGATACCACTGGGATTTTATTTCGGACTGGAAGAGATTGTGATTAGGACGGCTTTAATAGCTTTGATGGTACTGCTTTTTGGAGAGGCAATATTTACTTACGGCTCTGAAAATGAAGTCCCGTTCTCCGGTGTCCTTACTGGATTTTTTGCCGGAGTGATGGTGCCGGTGTGCCTGTCTTCACTGGTATCCATGAGGATGATGGAGAGAGGTGGCATCATAGTCATAATGGCCTTTGTGATAACCGCAGTATCGGATACCGGCGGTTATTTTGGCGGTATGTTTTTCGGAAAGCACAAAGGCATTATTAAGGCAAGTCCTAATAAATCCCTTGAGGGATTTATAGGCAGCTTTGTAATGGGGATAGTTGGAATACTGATATTTGGAATCATAATGGACAAGGCTGTGGGCATATCCGTAGAATACGGGAGGCTTGTGTTGTACGCAGCTTTAGGTAATATTACTACGCAGACAGGCGATTTAGCCTTTTCTGTAGTAAAGCGCCAGCATGGGATAAAGGATTACGGCAAGTTGATTCCAGGACATGGCGGAGTGTTGGACAGATTTGACAGTATGATTTTTACAGGACCTCTTGTCTACTTGCTTTTTACACACTTCCCTGCATTTTAATGATAGGAATAGGAACTTATGGATAAGATAACTGGTAAGAAGCTGGCCGTGATAGGTTCAACAGGCTCTATTGGAACGCAGACGCTGGAGGTGGCGCAGCTTCTTGGAATAGAGATTTCCTCGCTGACTGCAAACAGAAATGTGAATCTCATGGAGCAACAGGCCAGACGGTTTAAGCCGGGTTTGGTCGCAATGGCTGATGAAAAAGCGGCCAGGGATCTTGCGCTGCGGATAGCCGACACCAATATCAAGGTGGCTTCAGGCCAAAGCGGAGTTGTAGAAGCAGCGCAGATTGAAGCCGATATAGTTATATCTGCTCTTGTTGGGATGAGCGGACTTGTTCCTACGATGGCAGCTATACGGCAAGGTAACAGGAGAATTGCTCTGGCGAACAAGGAAACGTTAGTCTGTGCTGGCGGCCTTTTTACTAAAGCGATAGAAGAACACGGATGTGAGCTTATACCTGTGGACTCTGAACACTCAGCTATATTTCAGTGCCTGGCGGCTGGAAGGCGGGAAGAGCTGTCTAGAATAATTTTGACAGCTTCAGGAGGACCTTTTAGGGAGATGCCCAAGGAAGAACTTGCATCTGTTACAAAAGAGCGAGCTCTTCAGCATCCTAATTGGGATATGGGGGCAAAAGTGACTATAGATTCGGCCACTATGATGAACAAAGGACTGGAAGTTATTGAGGCGATGCATCTTTTTAATGTGACGCCGGACATGATACATGTACTTGTACATCCGCAGAGCATTGTACACTCTGCAGTGGAATTTGTGGATAACTCAGTTATTGCCCAGATGGGCGTCCCTGATATGCGATTGCCTATTGAACTTGCAATTACGTGGCCCCAGAGAAAAGCATCTCTTACAGGCAGGCTGGATCTTGCCGGTGCGGGTGCGCTTACTTTTTTTGAACCGGATTTTGAAAAGTTCAGCTGTCTAAAGCTGGCGCTGGAAGTAGCAGAAAGACGCGACGGAGCGTCTGTTGTTATGAATGCCGCCAATGAGATTGCAGTACGTCTCTTTTTGGAGGATAAGATTGGTTTTCTGGATATATACAAGACAGTTTCAAAAGCTGTTGACAAGTTTGGCGGGACAGTATTAAGTACGATTGATGATGTTTTAGAGTGTGATATGGAGACAAGACACAAAGTTTTTGAATGGGAAGGATACTGATAAAACGAAATGTATATTGTCATAGCAATTTTAGCTTTTGGCGTCCTGATTGCCGTCCATGAGCTGGGACATTTTCTGGCGGCGAAGGCCTGCAAAGTGAAGGTCAATGAATTCTCCATAGGGATGGGACCTGCTATATGGAAAAAGCAGGGGAAAGAGACGCTCTATGCACTTCGATGCCTGCCGATAGGCGGCTACTGTGCTATGGAGGGAGAAGATGAGGATACAGGCGACGAGCGAGCGTTTACGAGGCAACCTGCGTGGAAACGGGCGATAATCCTGGTTGCAGGAGCGACGATGAATTTCCTTATGGGATTTATAATAGTCGTAATTTTGTATTCAGGTTCTGCTTATTTTGTGGGCAATACTATTGTGGAGACTATCGACGGCTTCAAATACGCGGAAAACGGTATACAACCCGGAGACAGGATATATTCTATAGACGGTCACAGGATATACTACAAGGAAGATTTTTCAACTTATATGAGCCGTTCTGACGGAACTGTCGATATGGTTGTGATACGAGACGGACAGGAAGTAACACTTAGAGATTATGACATTGCACCTGACTACTATACTGACGCCCAGGGCAATGAGGTCTATATGTACGGCCTCACTTTCAATGCGATAGACGCAAACTTGTGGGAGAAACTAAAGTATTCGGTCTACACATCCTACAATTTTATCAGAATTGTCTGGATGGGACTTACAGACCTTGTAACAGGTAATGCCGGACTTAACGAAATGGCAGGCGTCGTCGGTATCGTATCTACCATAAACCAGGTGGGAGAGGCCAGCGCCACAGCGTCGTTGGCACTGATGAATATTTTCTACCTGGTGGCATTTATAGCGGTCAATTTGGCTGTTGTAAATTTATTGCCAATTCCTGCCTTGGACGGAGGAAGGGTGTTTTTCCTTCTGATAAATGTTATAATAGAGAAGGTTTTCAGAAAAAAGGTAAACCCGAAGTATGAGGGTTATATACACGCTGCCGGTATGGTAGTCCTGCTGGGGCTTATGGCAGTGCTTGTGGTAAACGACGTTTTAAGGATAGCGCGGTAAGCTGAGAAGGGGATATAGATATGACCAGACAGATAAAGGTCAGGGGAATAGCTATAGGCGGCGGAGCTCCGGTGACAGTGCAGTCAATGTGCAATACCATGACGCAGAATACATCTGCCACAATAGCTCAGATTAGGGCTTTGGAGGAGGCAGGCTGTGATATAGTCAGGCTCACAGTGCCGGATATTGAAGCGGCAGAGTCATTTGGCAGAATACGTAATATGACAGATATGCCTCTTGTGGCAGATATTCATTTTAACTATAAATTGGCTCTGGCCGCTCTTGACAACGGGGCTGATAAGATCAGAATAAATCCAGGCAACATCGGCGGGATAGATAAGGTAAGAGAAGTTGCGAGAGCCTGTGAGGCTAAACACGTCCCAATACGAATAGGAGTAAACTCCGGTTCTGTGGAGCGTGAACTGCTTCAAAAGTATGGCGGTCCCACCGCCCAGGCTATGTTTGACAGCGCCATGGGCCATGTAAGGCTGCTGGAGGACGTTGGATTCGGAGATATATGTATATCTGTAAAGTCCTCCACTGTCACAAGGACGGTGGAGGCATACAGGCTTATATCTGAAAAGACTGACTATCCTCTTCATGTGGGCGTTACTGAGGCGGGTACTGAATATAACGGAACAATAAATTCGGCAGTTGGTATAGGAACGCTGCTTATGGAAGGAATAGGCGATACAATTCGAGTGTCTTTGACTGCTGATCCGGTTCGGGAGGTTGACGCCGGCATAGCGATACTTAAAGCCGCCGGACTGCGTTCCGGTGGTGTTAGGCTTATATCCTGCCCTACATGCGGCAGGACTCAAATTGACCTTGTGAGTCTGGCTCATCAGGTGGAAGAGCGGTTGAAAGGATGCCGGCGGGATATCACTGTTGCGGTGATGGGATGTGTTGTCAATGGGCCGGGAGAGGCCAGAGAAGCTGATTTCGGCATAGCAGGAGGAAAAGGAGAAGGACTTCTTTTTATGAAGGGGCAGATTGTGAAAAAAGCTCCATACGACCAGCTGGCAGACGAATTAATAGCACTTATTGAGAGACAGGGAGATACATAATGTCATCGGAGAATGCTGTACCCTTTTTTGAGATGTTCCCTGAGATGGAGGGTGCGTTGGCTTTCAGCGGTGAGCTGGAGCAGGCGCAGGTAATTGACGCCGTAGTAGACAGGGCAAAACGTATGATGCACCTGCGGGTGAAATTTGAAAAGGAAGTCCCTCCGGTGTGCATCAGCATGGCCGAATCTGGCATAGAGGCTAAATTTGGACTGTCTAAAGCCGTAATTGACCCTGTGATGCCAAGAGCAGAAACGCCACTGAAGAAAAGCGGGGAAAAGTCCAAACCAAAACCTTCTGGGGCTGCTATATTAGGCAGGATTCCTAAAGGCGATATAACCCATATGGATCAGATCAATTTGGATTCCGGCGAAGTAATTGTGCAGGGACATGTTTTTGCAGTTACATCGCGTCAGGTACGCAGCGGCGCGCTTGTACTGTGCTTTGACATGACAGACGGGACAAGCTCTGTAAGAGTTTCAAAATTTATCAAAGACGAGCCTACAAAAGAAGCTGTGAAGAATATAAAAACCGGTATGGATCTGACAGTTGCCGGAAACATAACGTTTAATAGATTTGACGGAGATCTGACACTTGAGCCTCGAGCTATTGCCACAGCTCCGGCAAAGGAGCCGAGGCAGGATACCGCCCAGGAAAAACGGGTGGAGCTGCATCTCCACACAAAAATGTCCACAATGGACGCCGTCACAGACGTAAAAGAAGCTGTAAAAAGGGCCATATCCTGGGGCCATAAAGCTATAGCCATAACCGATCATGGCGTCTGCCAGGCATTTCCTGACGCTATGCGCGCGGCTGGCGATAAAATTAAAGTGCTATATGGTGTCGAGGGATACTACATAAATGATGTGGACGACAGGGTAGCTGTGTCTGGCAGCAAAGATATCCCTCTCGTAGGGGAGTATGTGGCTTTTGATATCGAGACCACAGGGCTCAGTTCCCGACTTGACGTACTTACTGAGATCGGTGCTGTGCTGTTTAGAGACGGTAAGGAAGTGGACAGATTCCAGACGTTCGTAGATCCTGAGCGACACATACCCATGAATATTACGCAGCTTACAGGTATATCTGACGATATGGTGGCAGGAGCGCCTAAAGCCAGAGAAGCTGTAGAAGAATTTTTAAAGTTTGTGGGGGATAGGCCTCTTGCCGCCCATAATGCAAACTTTGATATAGGCTTTATTGATGAGGTGTGTATAAAGTACGGTATGCCCTTTGAACCAACGTACATAGATACCCTTATACTCTCCCAGGCAATGCTTTCTGACATGCGGAGCCACAAATTGGATTTGGTGGCGGGAAGGCTGGGACTGCCAGATTTTGAACATCACAGAGCCTCTGATGATGCATTGACTTGCGGGCTAATAATGATGCGCTTTTTTGGTGAGATGGGGGAATCGGGCGTTGAAAGACTATCCCAGGTAAACGGATACATACAGCCTCTTCGGAATGCAGTCAATGGACGAAGAAGATCGAGGCCAAAGCACATAATAGTTATTGCAAAAAATCAGATCGGTATAAAGAACTTGTACAGGATAGTTACAAAGAGCCACCTGGAGTTCCTGAAGGGGAATCCCATAATGCCAAAAAGCCTGCTTATGGAGTACAGGGAGGGACTGATTATCGGCGCTGCCTGTGAGGCCGGAGAGGTTTTTCAGTCAGTAGTAGAACATAAGAGCCGCGCTGAACAGCGCAGAATTGCACAGTTTTATGATTATCTTGAGATACAGCCTATTTGCAACAATATGTTCATGCTGCAGGGAGAGCACACAAAAGCCAAAGACGAAGAGGAACTTCGAGATTTCAACAGACGTATTGTGGAACTGGGAGAGGAGCTTGGCAAACCTGTAGCGGCTACTGGAGACGTACATTTTCTGGACCCAGAGGATGAGGCGTTTCGACATGTACTGCTGTGCGCCAAGGGATTTGATGATGCGGACAAGCCGCTGCCGATATATTTTCGCACAACTCAGGAGATGCTTGAGGAATTTGCGTATCTTGGCGAGGACAAGGCGAGAGAAGTGGTAGTCACAGTTCCAAACATGATCGCAGATATGTGCGATGTGGTTAGACCTCTGCCACCGGCAGGAAAACTATTTGCGCCGAAGATAGAGAATTCGGATGTACAGCTGCGGGAGCTTGTTTACGGTAAAATGCATGAACTCTATGGGGAAGAGCCTCCGGAGATAGTTAAAAAAAGAGTAGAGACGGAACTTCATGATATCTTATCACGTCATTATGATGTGATATATATGAGCGCCCAGAAACTGGTTCAGGATTCTCTGGAACATGGATATTTGGTTGGTAGCCGCGGCAGTGTGGGATCTTCGATAGTGGCGTTTATGTCTGGGATAACTGAGGTGAACTCCCTTCCGCCTCATTACAGGTGCCCGAAGTGCAAACATACAGAATTTGTTACCGACGGAAGTTATGGCTGCGGTGCGGACATGCCTGATAAATTCTGCCCTGTCTGTGGTGAAAAGTACGCTAAAGATGGTTTTGATATACCCTTTGAGACGTTTCTTGGCTTTGGCGGCGACAAAGTGCCGGATATAGATCTTAACTTTTCCGGTGAGTATCAGGCCAACGCACATAAGTATACGACGGAGCTTTTTGGGGCCGACCATGTGTTCAGGGCAGGTACTATCGGCACTGTTGCTGAAAAAACGGCCTATGGATATGTAAAAAAATATCTTGAATTTACTGGGAAGACTGTCAGTCGCGCTGAGGAGACAAGACTGGCACAGGGATGCGTTGGGGTAAAACGCACCACAGGTCAACATCCAGGCGGCCTTGTGGTAATACCTCAGGATATGGAGATCGCCGACTTCTGCCCTGCCCAACATCCGGCGGATGATGCGGGGACGGATATCATTACAACCCATTTTGAATATCACTGTATGGAGGAAAACCTCCTGAAACTTGACGAACTTGGCCATGATGACCCGACCATGATAAGAATGCTTGAGGACCTGACCGGTGTAAACGCCAGGGAAATACCGTTGGACGATCCAGGCACCATGGGGATATTCAAGTCAGCAAAGCCGCTGGGGCTGGAGGATGACGATCCTATAATTGGCAAGACTGGAACAATAGGCATACCGGAGTTTGGAACAGGCTTTACAAGGCAGATGCTTGTGGATACAAAACCTGAAAACTTTGACACTCTGGTAAGACTTTCCGGATTCTCCCATGGCACTGATGTGTGGCTTGGAAATGCCAAGGACCTTATTTTAAATGGCACTGCTACAGTGCAGGAGACTATCGGGTGCCGTGATGATATCATGCTCTATTTAATATCGAAGGGTATGGATGAGAAAAGAGCCTTCAAATTCATGGAGGCTGTCCGCAAAGGAGCGATACATAAGGGCAAACCATGGCCGGAAGGAATAGAGGATGAAATGCGTTCTTTAGGCGTTCCTGAGTGGTATATTGAGTCCTGCAGGAAAATACAGTACCTGTTTCCAAAGGCTCATGCGGTGGCTTATGTAATGATGGCGTTCCGAATAGCGTGGTTTAAAGTCCACCGTCCGCTTGCGTTCTACAGCGCCTATTTCTACAGGCGCAGCCAGAAAGATGCCTTTGACGCGTCAATAATGGCTCAGGGACCAGATGTGGCGTATAACAAGATAAAAGAGATAAAAGCGAATCCTGATGCTACGGCAAAAGAGGAGGATATGCTGACCACTTTGGAGGCCTGCTGGGAGTTTTATAAGAGAGGGTTCCACTTTGAACCTATCGATTTATATAAGTCTGACCCAGTTAAATTTATAGTAACAGATAACGGGCTGCGTCCGCCTTTTGTGGGGGTGTCTGGCCTTGGAGAAGCGGCGGCCTATGATCTCGCCGCACATCAGAACAAACAGTTTGTGTCAATAGAAGAGCTGTCTCTAAGCTGCCAGAAAGTTTCAAAGGCGCACATAGAACAGCTTAAGTCTCTGGGCGCTCTTGGCTCATTGCCAGAGACCAGCCAGCTTTCGCTATTTTAAGAGGTGTTGCTGATAATGAGCGATTCGTTAATAAAAAATACCTGGCCTGACTGGGAGATAGAGGGGGTGCTTGGTTCCGGCAGCTTTGGAACTGTGTACCTGGCAAGAAGCCAGGTGGACGGTGCAGCTGTGTTCTCCGCAGTAAAGGAGATAAAAGTACCTCCTGCTCAGGAGGCGGTAGCCAATGCGGAGAAGATGGGAATAAGCCGTGATTTGCTGAATACATATTTCGGTAAATTTAAAAACGACTTCAACTGGGAGCTGACGATGTTCCGGACAGTGAAGTCTCCTTATCTTGTGCCCATAGAGGATATGGCGGTAATAGATCTGCCGCAGCCTGGTTGGGTGGGTTTGATACGCACCGGCATATATACGCCGCTGGCAGTATATTTTGATAAAGTGGTATCGACTTCTGATGATGCGGCCAGACTTGGGCGCGAGATAGGGAGGGCTCTGGATGCCTGCGGAGAGCACGGCATGGTACACGGAGAGATTAAGCCTGACAATATTATGGTTACCGATGCAGGCGCATTTATACTTGCTGATTTTGGGGTGCGCCGTTGCCTGGAAAAAGCAGGGACCAGCATATTTGGGGAGCTGGAGAGTACTTACGATGCTCCTGAACTGGGCGAAGACAGAAAATATACACAGCTTTCTGACGTATATTCACTTGGAAAAGTCATTGAGTTTGTCGCTGGAGGCTGCGGCAGAGGAGGACAGGTAGACTCTGGACTGCGTGCGGTTATCGATAGAGCTACTGCTCAGGATATTACTGAGCGTTACCAGAGCGCGTCGGAACTGGTTGATGCCCTTGAACATCTGCCTCTGGGACGGCAGCAGCCGCGTCGGGCCATGGCGGCCGCGGCTGCTTTTGACGCCGTTAAAAGGAATGGGGGACATGTGCGTCAGACTTTTCAATCCGGCAGCACTGACGGAGGACAGACGGCTGGTGCGGGAGCCGCTGCGGTACAGAATGCTGCTGCGGCTAAAGCGGCTGGCGGTGCCTCAGCGCAGGAGATGCGCCGGGCAGCGGGATTTGATAAGGATCGTTGGCGGGAGAGTGCTCCAGACAAAAAGTCCGATATAAAGAGAAGCAGGAAGTTTATTATTGCCGGCATTATAGCTTTAGTTGTTGTGGCAGCTATTGTAGTCCTGGCTGTTGTAAGACCCTGGGATAGTGGAAACTCCTCTGGAGAAGATACGCCCTCTCAGGAGCAGGATGGAAGTGAGGTCCAGGATAATCAGAATAATCAGGACCTGCAGCAGCCGCCAGATGACCAGAATCCGCAGCAAAATAATGAAAATAATCCTGACGAGAACGGACCTACTATAGACGACGGGACTGTACCGGACGATACCGATCAGGGCCAGGAGACGGGGGAAGATGACGGCGGAAAGCCTGATGGCGCTGACAACGGCGAAACCCAGAATACAAACGGCGGTTCTACGTCCCAGGGCGAGGAGTCAACTGGAAATACATCAGGGCAGAATACGTCAAACCAGGGGAATACCGGCAGCCAGGGAAGCACTGGAGGGCAGGGCAACACCGGTACAACACAGCCCCAGGAGCCTGAAGCGCCTAATAATTACTATATTTTCCCGTCGGATACTACACTTATTACATACTCCGATATGGAGGGTATGTCCAGTGATGAGACGTATATGCTGATAAACGAGATATACGCCCGCCACGGCAAGATATTCAGGACTTCCTCAATACAGGACTATTTTGAGTCCCAGCAGTGGTACACTCCCGTCAGCACATCCAGCGACGCCATAACGCCGCTGTTTAACGCTACAGAGCAGGAGAATATAAGGACGATCGTGGCATACCAGAAAGAGATGGGCTACAGGGAGGATAATTCTGCTTCCACCGATCCAGGTGAGGATCAGAACCAGGAGGAACAGCCTGATGCCGGAGATGAGTCCGGTGATGGCGGCAGTACCGGCGGAACAGATACCCAGCCGGATAGAAATCCAACCAATAACTACTACCTGTTCCCCTCAAGCTCCACCCTTATAACAAGTGAGGATTTGCAGGGTATGACACGCAGCGAGACGTATATGCTGATAAACGAGATATACGCCCGCCACGGGAAGATATTCAGCAGTTCTTCAATACAGGAGTATTTCGAGTCCCAGCAGTGGTATACGCCTGTAACCGAGAGCAGCAGTGAGATTGAGCCGCTGTTTAATGACATCGAGGCCCAGAATATCAAGACGATAGCCGCATACCAGCGGGAGATGGGCTACAGGGACTGAGAAGCGCGCAAAGAGAAGACGTATCCTTTAAGGACACGCCTTCTCTTTTTTTTGTACGAGATATATCATTATTTTACACAATAATTAAAATCTTACTCTGTTGGAATTTGTTTTATTTGACAAAATGCTGCTTTTGCAAAAAACTTTTGACATTGTGCAAAGAACCTTTTCGCAAAACAAGCAAAGATTCTTTGCATGTAAGATTATGAGGGTATAAGTAGGATTTTCATCATTTACACCTCGCAGGGGAAATATTTACAATATTAGTATAAATATTTTATAGGAGGTTTTCGATATGAAACTAAGAGAAGCAGCAGTGTTCGTTTTAACAATTTGCGTACTTATCTCATGGTAGTATCAGCACTACAACAAGCGGTCATGCCGTTGTTATAAATGGATATGTAAAAGGTAATTCAGCAGGTCAAAACCTATGTTATTATATAAATCCTGCAAATGGAGCATACTGCGTAACCAGTGGTAACGGGAATCAGTCGATAACTATTTTCCACGATGGTCGCAATTACGATTTTGCAGCAGGCTTTGCTGTATATAACTACAATTAGAAATTAGAGGGAGTGGTGGTCTATGTATGGTACAAAAGAGCACAAGAATAGAAATATAATAGTGCTCTTTCTACTTGTGATAGCCCTCCTCATTGCCGCTGTCCTTTTCTACATCCTCCGCCCACAATCTCTCACTGGGGAGCTTGTGGGCGGGGAGGTATACCCACCG
>CALWYO010000057.1 GCA_944385785.1 uncultured Oscillospiraceae bacterium
CAACAAAACAAGAAATGAGGGAGGAGGGCTATATTTATATACAGCAGCTTTCTCAACAGTTTCCACTAGGACGAGCACTCCAGGATGGGCAGTTAGGATGAAAGTTCTTAATGGCAGGATGAGCGTATCTGGTACAAGGTCTTTGCAAGTTGAAGAAATAATTCCAGATGGTACATCATACGAAATTGGTGATGATTATGTTGTCCTGACTGCATCAGAAGCGGCCGGATTATCCTCCGTATTGGAGATGTTCTCTGTTGGTGACGTCGTGACTCTTACAACATCGTGTTCGGATAGCAGACTTGTAAACGCTCAGTGGGCAACCGGATGCGGTGACATACTCGTTTCAAACGGATCAGTTACAGACTCTTCTAATTGGGATTCAGCACTTTTTAATCGTCATCCAAGAACTGCCGTAGGTATAAAAAGCGATGGTTCCATTGTATGCTACGTTATTGACGGACGCTCAGATTCATACTCAAACGGCGCCAGATTATCAGAGATAGCTGCTGACTTATTGTCAATGGGATGTATATACGTAGTTAATTTAGACGGTGGCGGTTCTTCCACCATGGCAGTAAAACTACCTGGAAGTAATACATGTTCCATTGTAAATAGTCCCTCTGACGGTTATGCCAGATCCTGTGGTACATATATGTTGCTTGTAACGGATATTGTTTCTAATGGGGTAGCACAGAATTTATTTTTAGAAAATGACGGTATTTTTGTCCTGGCAGGATCTTCTGTAGAGCTTAAATACCTTGCCTCTGATGCCGCTTCAAACGCTGTGGCTGTGCCTGGAGATATAACTGCTATATCAGTCAGCGGATTAGGAACAATTTCTGGCTCAGTCTATACAGCGGGAGTTGCTGCTGGAGACGACAGAATATCTCTATCATCATATACAGGCGCTTCCGGTTATGGGACATTACATATTATAACAAATGCTGATTCAATGTCCGTCTTCGATGCCGAAACCGGCAAAGCCCCGCTTCTTACTAACATTGACTCAGGAAAAACTGTCGATATCGATATAGAGCTGTCCAAGCTCTCAAGGACTGTCTACTTCAATGAGAGCGTTGTCACATATGAAGTTGTTGGAGATATTGGTTCAATAACACCTGACGGAGTCTTTACTGCAAACGGTGTACCTGGCGCATCTGGAAGCATCCGTATAACTGCCGGCGGTATTACTAAAGAACTTGAGGTCACTTTTGAACGCCGGTTTGTAGACATAGACGGACACTGGGCAAAAGAATACATTGAAACGCTTTTTGAGCATGGAATAGTAGAGGGAACTGGAGACTTACATTATGAACCAAATACAAATATTTCGCGCGGTGATTTTATATTAATGCTCTGGAGAACTATGGGTAAGCCTGAGCCATCAGCACTTACAACTTTTGTAGATGTACCTTCTGAAAGCTATTATGCTGATGCAATCGCCTGGGCGCAAGAGATAGGTATTGCACAGGGGGTTGGTGATGGTTACTTCCATCCAAAGGATTCACTTGTGCGGGAACAGGCATTTACTCTAATACATAGGCTGCTTACTTATACGGGAGTTGAACTGCCCTTAGCCGATATTTCAGTTCTTTCATCATTTAATGATACTGCTGAATTATCTTCTTATGCTATTGAACCAGTTGCTTCATTGATTTCTTATGGCCTTATAGAGGGATCAGGCGGATATATTTATCCAAAGTCTGAAATGACTCGTGCCGAAATGGCCAAGATCTTGGCATTGTCAATGTATTAAACACAACACTAAAATTGGCATGGCTAATAAGCCATGCCAATTTTATATGTTATTCCGTACTTAGTTTAATAAACAGACTCCAATGTTCAAATATAGTGCAAATAAGGACCACAATATATACGGTATTAGAAGGGCGGAAGCCCTAGTATCAATCACTTTAAACTCTTTATAAGTCTTTATAATCAGTACTATCATAAAAACTAAGCACACCGCCGCAGCTATATATGTTTCAATTTTAAAAAATATTATTGGCCATAGAAAATTAAGCAATAGTTGAGCAGAAAATGCTCTGGTTTTTTCCCGTTTTTCATTTTCCTGAGCATCTGAAATACGGATCAGCCATAGAGATATGCCCATTAAGGCATATAAGATTGTCCAAACTATTGGAAATATAACTGCAGGGGGGGAGAGAGGTGGTTTTGATATTGTATTATATCTGATACTAGAATTAATAATTATTCCAACAAAAGCTCCGCCTATGAGTGGTATGGCCAAACTTGAAATCAGCTTTTTATATTTTAATGACTTAATCATTTTTCGGACCTCCCAATATACATTAAAAGTATATTCGGTGAATCCAAAAAAATACGAGAGACTCTTTAGAAATATAAAAAAGAATCTCTCGATTATATGTAAATAAAAATTAAATTCTAATTTTTTTTAATCTTGCAAAACGCGGTAAGCCGTCTTCAAATACTCTTTCAGGTTCGCCAAGTATAAGAGGGGCAGCATATTCAATAAATTCATCTGTCACGTCATTGCCGCTTGGAGATATCCATTCTAATGGAACCTTTTTTTCAAAGTTTGCAACATCTTTTAAAGGGACAAGAATGGGTTTACACTCATATCTTCCGCTTATCGACTTGCGCTCAAATCCGACCATTTTACCAGATTCTCCTGACAGTGCAGCCTCAACAGCATATTCCCCAGCAAGACAGGACTCAGCAATGTCAGTCTTAGAAGCAATATGCGCCCCACATCGCTGTAAAAGTGAAAATTCTATACCTCTAACTTTTACTCCTATTTCTTCTTTTACAATTTGCGCCAGTTTTGGCGCCAGTCCTCCCATAAAAACATGGCCAAAACTATCTTTTACGTCTGTAATCCCACTGGATACAAGCGACCCATCTTCATAATGTATCCCCTCAGAAACTGCAACAAAACAGTTACCATTTCTTTCGGAAATTGTTCTTTTAATGTCTTCAATAAACTGAGTCATATTGAAATTTACTTCCGGAAGATAGATAAGGCTCGGCCCGCATCCAATCATTCTGGCAAGAGACGAAGATGCAGTAAGCCATCCTGCATTTCGCCCCATGATTTCGGCAATCGTAACAACATCCGTTCCATATACTTGTACATCATTGTAAACCTCAGCAATGCTAGTAGATATATATTTTGCAGCACTGCCAAAGCCAGGACAATGATCAGTTCCATTAAGATCATTGTCAATGGATTTAGGTACTCCTATAACACGGCACTCGTAACCGACCTGATTTAGATACCGGCTGATCTTTTCACATGTATCCATGGAATCATTTCCACCGTTGTAAAAGAAATACCTTATGTTGTGGCGTTTTAAAACGCAAAGTATATTTTCATAATCAGTGTCGTTACTTTCAGGATCAGCCATCTTATATCGGCACGATCCTAAAACAGAAGACGGGGTATTAAGCAGAAGTTCTAGTTCATATCTGTCCTCAAGACTTAGGTCATACAGTTCATCATTAATTACACCAACTATACCGTAGGCAGCTCCGTAAATACCAGTAATCTCAGGCACAGACATCGCCTTTTTAATAATACCATATACACTGGAATTAATCACTGCCGTAGGGCCTCCAGACTGAGCGATAACACATGCACCAATAAGCTTTCTGCTCAAAATATCTGCCCCCTTATTACATGCTTCAGCAAAATTTTATCCGTTACGATCATACCATAAATGTTATAATAATAAAAGATTGAAATCGAGTAATTTTATCAAAAATTTCTCTTGAATTAGGGGTAAAATATGTTAGAATATTAACAATATCTTGTGTATGAACAAACACTTATGAAGGAGCTGTTATTATGCCACTAGTAACTACTACTGAAATGTTCAAAAAAGCTTATGAGGGAGGATATGCCGTCGGAGCTTTTAACGTAAATAATATGGAAATCGTGCAGGGTATTACGGAAGCCGCAAAAGAGACTCATGCTCCGCTTATACTGCAGGTATCAAAAGGCGCACGTGCGTACGCGAACCATACATATCTTGTCAAACTAGTTGAAGCAGCTACCATTGAATGTCCAGACATTCCTATTGTTTTGCATCTAGATCATGGTCCAGATTTTGAAACGTGCAAATCATGTATTGACGGTGGATTCACTTCTGTTATGATCGATGCATCTTCAAAGCCGCTTGAGGAGAATATTGAGATAACCAAAAAAGTTGTTGAGTATGCACATGATCACGGCGTAGTTGTCGAAGCTGAACTTGGAACTCTTGCTGGAATTGAAGATGAGGTACAGGTTTCGGCCGAAGACTCAGCATATACTCGTCCGGAGGAAGTCGAAGAATTTGTAACTAAAACCGGCTGTGACTCTCTGGCAATTGCTATTGGTACAAGTCATGGCGCTTATAAATTTAAGCCTGGCACAAAACCTCAGCTTCGATTTGATGTACTTGAAGAAGTTTCTAAGCGCCTTCCTGGATTCCCGATTGTCCTTCACGGCGCATCTTCTGTCCCTCAGGAGTTTGTTACAATGATAAATGAAAATGGTGGCAATATGCCCGGGGCTATCGGCGTTCCAGAAGATCAGCTACGCCAGGCAGCACGCATGGCCGTCTGCAAAATCAACATTGACTCCGATCTGCGTCTTGCTATGACCGGAAGTATTCGCAAATACTTTGCTGAGCATCCTGCTGACTTTGACCCGCGCCAGTACCTTGCTCCTGCAAGAGATGCTATTAAGGCAATGGTTAAGCACAAGATAGTTGATGTTCTTGGCTGCGACGGAAAGGCTTGAACTTTTAATTAATATAGTTTAAAATTGTAGACGATCGTTTTTTCTACGATCGTCTACTTTTTATCTTAATTTAACAAAGGAAAGAGGGGAGATATCTCTTGAAATTTATGAAACATAAAGATGCTGGTGAAAACAATACAATAGACAATCTTCCCTCAACTGATAATAACCTGGCAGTTAAAGACAACTCAATAGAAGCGGATGGTAGTCTCGAAAATAAAGAACTTGAGAATACTTCTAATGCACAGAATGAGGAAGGACAGGAGAGCCATAAAGAGCATGGTTCTGCTAAAAGTAATATTATTTTTAAGATATTTAAAACAATTCCTCGGCAAATTAAGTACCTTTGTTTGAGAATACTTATTACGGCAGTACTTTTTATTATATCATGTATCTTTTCACTAAATTCTAATGTAAAACTTGTTCTGCACATTGTTGCGTTTTTTGTGTCAATAGTTGATGTTTTAATTCTATGTTTCCTTGATTTATTACATAGGCAGTTTTTGTCGTATAATATTATTTTCTCAGCCTTAGAAATTGCAACATTTGCCACTGGGCATCAAATTGAAGCATGTATCGTGGCATATATTTATTCTGCTTTTAGCAATCTATTCAGCTTAATTAGCAATAATAGATTTAGAAATACTTGTAACATTCTCGAAGTAGAATCAATGGCTGCCTTAAAACTACATCATGGCTATGAAAAATCAGCTAGAGTTAAAAATGTAATTGGCGAACTAAAAAGCGGGGGATTTTCTGATCTAAGAGTCTTTTCCCATAAGTATTCTATCTATTCTATTGTAATAATTCTTATTGCTATTTTCGTTTCAGTAATCATTCCGCTACTTGACAAAATGCAGTTTCAAAAATGGATTTACAGAGGTGCGATAATTGCTTCATTTGCCGCTGTGATACAAGTATCCGAAATTATTATTGATAATTACGCAGAGAGCTGTAAAAATATCTTTATTAACAAGATATATTTTAGCTCGGTAGAAGATTTACGCTCGGCCTCTATGTTGTCGTCTATTGTTTTCAATAAAACCGGAACTCTAACTATTGGCAATTTTGAAGTTGAGAATGCTGTATCAGATAAATTAACTGAAGAACAGCTTCTTTTCCTGGCGTGCTACGCAGATGCTTATTCGCAGCATCCGCTATCTAAAGCTCTAAGAAAAAAACTTGGAAGAGAAATTAATACTTCAATAATAACAGATCATGCAGAGGAAGAGGGGCAGGGAAGTTATGTAGAGATAAATAATACATATATTGTTTCTATTGGAAACGCAGAATTCATGGAAAAACACAATGTCCGCGGTTCTTTTACTGCAACTCCAAACACTTCCGCTTTTATTGCCGTAGGGAACACTTGCGTAGGATATATAACTTTTTCTGACCGGCCGAAGAATGAGGCGGCAGACGCAATTTTGCAACTTAAGCAACTTGACGTCGCCAATATTGCCATTATGACTGGGGATAATACGCTTGCGGCTACAAATCTGGGAAGGACATTGGGCATATCAGAAATTTATGCGGATTATCAACCTATTGATAAGATACAACGCATGCAATATATAATAAGCACGCTTGAGAAAGACGATTGTATATCATATGTCGGCAATGGTAAAAACGATAGTGAGCTTTTAAATATGGTAAATTTAGGTATTGTCCTTGATGCTGATGATCTCTCAGATATATCATTGCCAGAAGTAATTATCGGAGCAAACGATTTACGCAATGTTTCATTCTTCTTCAAGGCAGCAAAAAGACTTCATCGCTCGTTAAGATTAAAAATGATAATTACCATCGGTATGAATCTTCTATTCTCTGTGCTGGCTATACTGGGTCTGATGTTTCTTTTACCAGCTTTATTTGTAAGTTTTATACTTCAACTTTTTTATATAGAAAGACCTTCAAATCTATTATCATCAATAAAATCTGTTTTCCTTGATGATAAAAATAATGTCCAAGAATAGCACAATGACTTTGTCGCTATTCTTGGACTACTCTTTTAATACAGCTAATTCTCGTCTATTTTATCAGAGTCGCTCTTATGCTCATTGCTTCTTTTAAAATCTGAGAGGGGAGAGAGGGCAGCTGCTTCGCGCAGACTCTCATTTTCGACATGGGTATATATCTCTGTTGTATTTAAATGTTCATGCCCTAAAAGCTCCTGCAAAGTCCTAACATCAACACCATTATGTAACATCAATGTCGCAGCCGTATGCCTTAATTTATGTGAAGAATATTTTGAGCTGTCAAGTCCTGCGGCAGTAAGATACTTTTTAACAAGAGCGTGTATACTGGAAGTACTTATCCTGGTACGTCTTGAAGATAGAAAAAAAGCTGCTGTATCCGCAGTTTGAATTTCTTTTCGAATGTTTAAATAATCATTAATAGCAGTAATACAAGCATCGTTGAGATAAACAACGCGCACCTTATTTCCTTTTCCGAGAACACGTAAATGATCTGAATGTACATCTGACATATTCAGCCCAGCCATCTCGGAGATACGCAGGCCACAATTAAGAAAAATTGTAAGAATACAATAATCGCGCTCTCTATTTCTTCCATCAACACTATTTAAAAGTCGCTCCGACTCCTCAATGTTTAAATACCTCGGAAGAGTTTTCATAATTTTGGGAGAATCCAATTCATCCACCGGATTTACATTAATTAATTTTGCCTTTTGATATAAATATTTGTAGAAAGATCTTATAGTAGATATTTTCCTTGCTCTGGAAGCAGCGTTCAATCCATGCTCCGTAACTTTACTATTATGATTTTTCTCTCGATCCCGCGCCAAATAAGCAAGGAACCCATATACGTCCGACAGAGTAACAGATGATATGAAGCCCAAATCTATGTCGGAAATTGATATATCATCAAATGACGAATCTGGAGGAACAATTCCTCTGGCAATCTTCAAATATCTAAAAAAAGTCCTCATATCGAGATAATATTCATCTACGGTCTTTTTTGAATGTCCCTTGATAGTTTCATGATAGACAAGAAAATCTCGAATAATTTTAGGTGTATCAGTCTGGTAATCCATATGTCTTCACCTTGATTAGTTTTAGATATTATTAGGAATTATACCACGATGTTTAAAAATAAGCAAATCAGGCAAATGAGGATATTATTTTTATTTTCTGGGGGAGGCGCGGGAAGTGTCCCGTTAATTGAGCAAAACGGCTTATTTTGTTCATTTCTCGCGGTATGGCGAGATATTTTTTGTTGCAGTGAGAATTGAACAAAATAAAAATTTTGTTCAATTATTGATGCGTGTCAAAAACTATCAATTTTTATAATTCAAAATCTTTTTAATTTTTATTTAAACTTCAGTTAAGCATTAGTTAAAAAACAATTTTACCTCTTTATTTTTTAAATTAGCTGCGCTATAATCAGAGGCGCGATGACGCAATGAGGTTGTTGTTATGGTTATTTATCAAATTATCAAAATTTTTGGTGTTTTATTTACTGCAATACTCTTAGTCTTTGCAAGTAAATATATCTACTTATATCAATATCTTTTTATTCCAATTGGACTTTTTGCCACTCGGCGTTTTCCTAAGACAAACAAATTATTTAAATATGCTGTTGTCGTAGCTGCTCGGAATGAAGAATCCGTAATTGGTCAGCTTATAGATAGTATACATAAGCAAGATTATCCTCAAGAGTTGCTGACGATTTTTGTGGTTGCTGACAATTGTACTGATAATACGGCACAAATCGCACGATCTCTTGGCGCTATTTGTTATGAACGCTATGATAAAGATCATTGTACCAAAGGATATGCTCTGGAATATTTGTTTGATTGTATCGCAAAAGACTATGGAATTGGCGCTTTTGATGGATATTTTCTTTTTGATGCCGACAATCTACTAAAAAAAGATTATATTTCTAGAATGAATGAGTCTTTTGCGTCAGGTGAAAAAATTATCACATCTTACCGCAACACAAAAAATTTTGGTGAAAATTGGATATCAGCTTCCTATGGGGTTCATTGGTTGAGGACTGCCAGAGTTGAGCACCGCGCTAGGTCTGTATTGAGGCTTGCTGCAAGAATACAAGGAACTGGTGTGTTAATTGCAAATGAGGTTCTTAAGAACGGGTGGCATTATACTTCTCTTACAGAAGATCGTGCTTTATCGGCGGACGCTGTCGTCAATGGATATCGGATAACATACAATAACGCAGCTGAATTCTATGATGAACAGCCTACCGACCTTAAGATTGCCATGCGGCAGCGAATAAGATGGTCCAAAGGACATCTTCAAGCTTTTGCTGAGTCATCTGTAAAACTTCTCATTAATGCGTTCAAAAAAATCAGCTTCGTTTCATTAGATATGCTGCTGACTATTTTCCCACGTTCACTCGCCGGATATGCCCGCAAAATTCCGGCCGTAATTATAAGTTTAATTCTATTTATCCTCGGAAAAAAGTCTGCCCCTGGCTCTGAAGGCACTTTTTTGGCTCTTGCATTGGTAGTTGGACAATACTATATTGTTAAGGTATTAGAGGCAGCGTATGTCTTTATAGCCGAACATAAACGTATACCTCATATTCCGTGGTATAAAATTGTTTTCTACTGCTTTACTTGGCCATCGTTTGATATTATTGGCGGAATATCGCTTATCATCGCCATATTTACAAAAGTCGAATGGAAACCAATACCTCATAAATATGGTGTAAACATAAACGAAATATCAAATTCAGTTTCAAATTCGGAAGTGCCAAATACCGATGTTAAAAGCGGCACATTAGAATATACAGATAATGCTGCAGAGGATACAGCCGATTTTTCCAACAGCACGCGTATTCATCCTGTGCATCATCTTACGACCGCTATGCACAATAAAATCGATTTTCAAAATTCTGTTAATAACAGCAGATAAATATCCATATAATATTTTGATTAAAGTACAGTACTCCTACCTTGAGATACGTCAAGTAGGAGTACTTAATACTTTCTTGATAAAAATATTCAAGTTTTTAGTATCCGATTTTGCTTACGGCATCTGCAATATTTTTTGCCTCAATAATTTCAATACCTGAGGGGAAGTTGATCTTGCCTCGCCTTTGCACAGGTATCATGCATTTAGTAAATCCGTGACGCGATATTTCATGGAGACGCTGTTCCAAATTTGAAACCATTCTAAGTTCGCCTGTCAGACCTACTTCGCCAATTGCAGCAAAATCATCGGGTATAGCTTTATCTCTATAGCTAGAAACCACAGCGAGAACAGTTGCCAGATCGGCAGCAGGCTCGCTTATGTAGATCCCTCCAATAACATTTATATATGTATCGCATCCGCTAATTTTAAATCCGCCACGTTTCTCGAGTACTGCCATTAGCAGCATCGCTCTATTGTAATCTATACCGTTTGATGTACGTCGTGGCACGTTAAAGCTCGTTGGTGTAAGCAGTGCTTGAACTTCTGCTAAAAGCGGCCGAGTTCCCTCCATTATACACGTTACACACGTTCCTGGCGTGTTTTCCGGACGATCCGCAAGCAACATTTCTGACGGATTGGGTACCTCAGTCAAACCACTATCGGCCATTTCAAAAACGCCAATCTCATTTGTCGAACCGAACCTATTTTTTGCTGCACGAATAATCCTATAGCTGGCAGATTTTTCACCTTCAAAAGAAAGGACGCAGTCTACCATGTGTTCCAATACTTTTGGACCAGCAATTGCACCCTCTTTATTTACATGTCCAACTACAAAAACGGTAATCCCAGAACTTTTTGCCACCTGCATAAGCTCCATGGTGCATGCCTTTACCTGCCCAACGCTACCTGGTGCACTAGATAAATTTGATAAATAGAGGGTCTGTATTGAATCAACTATAAGTACTGTCGGACTAGTTTCATCAATAATCGTTAGAATATCATCCATATTTGTCTCTGCCAGCACAAATAAGTTGCGTGTATTGACATTAAGCCGTTGAGCTCTCATTTTTAACTGTCGCTCAGATTCTTCTCCAGTAACATATAAAATGTTATTGCTTTTTCCAATGTATTCGCATATTTGCAGAAGCAATGTTGATTTCCCTATTCCAGGAGAACCACCCACAAGAATAAGAGATCCTTTAACAGCACCACCGCCTAAAACCCTGTCAAGTTCTTCCATACCAGTGCTAAAGCGTACCTCTTCTATGTTTGATAGTTCGCTTAATGCTACAGGTCGTTTTAGGTTCCTTCTATCCCCTGTTTTCGTATTTTGAGTATTACGCTGTGTTGTGTACTCTTGCTCTACTATTGTATTCCAGCTTCCGCAAGCCGGACATTGCCCCATCCATTTTGGATACTCATTACCACACTCTGAACAATAAAAAATTGTCTTTTGTTTCATCCGATCCTCCAATAAACTAGCTATTTAAGCTGGTTTAAAAATCCCACTGTTCCGCCAATAATTATAATTGCTAACTTTAACTGATATTCATTGTCTTCTAATAGATTAGCTTCGCTTTCATTAGATAGAAATCCACACTCTACAAGAACACCTGGACAGTTTATAGCATTCATAAGGTAAATAGAATCGGGTATCTGTACTGCCGAATTTCTTTTACCTGTATCAGTATTTTCTGACAATAGCAACTGTAAATGCTCTGCTAATTCGTTGCTTCCGTCAGTATTAGAATAGAATACCTGTGCGCCATAAGGACCAGAGGAGGTGTACTTATTCTGATGTATACTTATTAACACAGGATTTGCCGTAGAAGTAATTAGGGATACCCTACTTTTTTGATCCGCAACTTTTTTAGCTCTAATAGTGACCGCATCTTCAGGATAATCTATAACATCTGAGTATCTAGTTAAGATAGGATTATATCCAAGAAGTGCAGAAATTTGCTCAGCTTTAATCGCTATTGAAAGGTTAATAGCACTTTCATAAGTTCCTGTTATCGAAACTGCCCCCCCGTCTGCACCTCCGTGGCCAGGATCTATTATTAGATTTATCTTCTCGTTAGGTCCTTGTATAGCATTTACGGTATAATCTTCACTATCATAATATGTATAGAGAAATAATAATGAAAAAACACTTAAAATTACAGCTAAAGACAAAACTGAAGTAATCAAAAATCTAATCTTCATTTTCCATCCCCCAATATCTCAATAAAACTTATGAGGAATGAAATATTTATATGTATAAAAACATTAATTAATATAATTATAAGCTATAATAATTATAACATATACATAATATCATAACAATTAATTTAAATATATAAAAATGCAAATCATATCCCATTCACTTTGAATGGGATATGATCCTATACTTCAACAATGATAACCCTAATTATCAAACGATGGATTCATAGCATATACGTTTTTTTGGTCAAGTCTTTCCATTGTCTTATGGAGTGCCTCACCAAATCGTTGAAAATGTACGATTTCCCTTTCCCGTAAAAATTTAATTACGTTATTTACATCTGGGTCATCTGACAGCCTTAATATATTGTCATATGTTGTCCTGGCTTTTTGCTCAGCTGCCATATCTTCAGTCAGATCAGTTATAACATCACCTTTTACACCAATTGTTGCTGCCGTCCATGGTGTACCCGATGCAAATTGAGGATAAATCCCCGCTGTATGATCCACAAAATAAGTGTCAAATCCAGCTTTTTTAATTTCTTCCATCGACATTTTTCTCGTAAGTTGATGAATTATTGACGCTATCATTTCAAAATGCCCTAACTCTTCTGTACCAATATCTGTTAATAGACCTTTAAATTCAGGATACGGCATTGAATAGCGTTGACTTAAGTATCTCAGCGAAGCGCCCAATTCCCCGTCAGGTCCACCATACTGCGAA
This sequence comes from uncultured Oscillospiraceae bacterium, assembly GCA_944385785.1. Classification (GTDB taxonomy): domain Bacteria; phylum Bacillota; class Clostridia; order Oscillospirales; family Oscillospiraceae; genus RUG626. The sequence goes on from CALWYO010000057.1 coordinate 12,596, forward strand.
ATTATAAATTTGGCCAGGGCCGGATTTGTTGCAGATATCTTTACTGGATATTGTAGACTTTTAACATATGAAAACATTGATTATTTACCAGTCCTTTCCGCATATTCCCACGGCCAGGGACCATCAATCCAATTGTATGTTTCACTATCAGCCACATCGTCAAATTGAATTGGACCGTATAACTTTACATAACGCAGACGTCCCTCTTTTTCTAACGCAATAGCATCCTTCAGAGCTTTAAACGCCTCTTCGTCATCTTTATGTGTGTCCAAGTATAATTTCAGCTCTTGTACAACAAATTGTAGCGCCATCAGTTCTCCCAAAGGAGTCCCTGCATATGGGTTTGTCTTATTATACATATTTTTAAAAGGCAAATCTAATCCGGGAAATAAAGTACCTCGGTTTAAAGCCTCTCCACTTCCATATGCCGGTGTGCTCGCCTGCTGCATTGGTACCCACGATGTTGCCAATGGCGCACAACTATTCAAATATCCATATTTGTAGCCACAATTATCGTCTGGCTTTACATTTGGAGTATTGTTCTCCAAGAGTTTCCCTCCCTTTATTATTGAGAGAAGTATATCTACTCCCGACATCATAATATGTTCCTACAATTCAATAGGTGCATATATCGATTGACCACTCCACATAGTAAGTGGTAAAATACTAAAAAAATAAAAGAAGGTTAAAAACTATGATATCCTTTAGACATGTAGATATTTCCGAAATTAGCTCTGTAATAGATCTGTTAAACAACATAGATGTATTTAAACGCTTAAAATCTGAACTTCATACAGCAGAAATTTGCTCGTATCTTTTTGGTCCCGAAGCATCTTATAAAACTATTCTGGTTAAAGATGATGACGTCCCTATTGCCTTGTGCATATATCATTATTCTTTATCAGTTCCTGAGTTTCGGAAAGGCATATGTATTGATTTAATTTATATTAAGTCTGAGTATAAACATCCTGTAGATATTGAAAACTGTCTTTTACAGGTTATCGGACAAAAGGCTGAACTTGAATGTCTCAGTTTTATTGAGATGAGTAATACGGATGAACATCAGATTCCAGCGTCTCTGCGTAGTTCATCTCTCTCAAAGAAAGCAAATATTATACGTTTTCGCGTAGATGACGGACTGCATAAGTTCGCTGAAGACTTATCAAAATGCGACCACTGTAGAATATAATAAAAAAAGTATTCACCATACGGTGAATACTTTTTTTATTATATTCTATTTCTCAAGCAGTCGGCTCAGAATTCAAAAATTTTTCCAGCCGATTAAGTCCCTCAGTAATATTTTCCATACTCGTCGCATAAGACCATCTGACATAATTATCATTGCCAAAAGCAATACCAGGGACAGTTGCCACAAGTCCATGCTTTAAAAGTGCCTGTGAGAAATCCGAACCAGAATTAATCTTCTCTCCGCAAAGTTCAGTTCCAAAAGTTTTGCTGACATTCATAAATATGTAAAATGCCCCATCCGGTTCAAGGCAACTAACCTTATCCATTTTACTTACACGATCAATAAAATACTGCCGCCGTTTGGCAAACTCAATGTTCATCTTTTTTACACTTTCCTGATCACATGAGTAGGCTTCCAAAGCAGCATATTGGGCTACATTCGACGCATTGCCAGTTGAATGGCTAAGATAATTTGCCATTGCAGAAATAATTTGTTTATTTGCGGCCGCATAACCAATACGCCAGCCTGTCATAGCATAAGTTTTTGATACTCCGTTAATTACAATTGTACGCTCTTTAAGTTCGGAACTAATAGCTGCAGCGCTAACGAATTTTCCATTATAAACAAGCGTTGCGTAAATTTCATCAGCTATAAGATACAGATCATTTTTAATTATAACATTCCCAATAGCCTTAAGTTCATCCTCATTATAAAGCATACCTGTCGGATTGGACGGATTTGTGAGAATAAGGCACTTAGTTTTATCAGTAATGGCTGATTCTAACTGCTCTGGAGTTATCTTGAATCTGGTCTCCTCAGTAGTATCAAGTATTACCGGAACAGCGCCACACATTTTTATGGCCTCTGCATATGTTACCCAATACGGAGCCGGCAAAATAACTTCATCGCCTGGATCCAACAATACCTGAAGTGAAATAAATATAATATGTTTAGCACCACTGGAAACACAGATGTTGCTAGGCTCATATTGTACTCCAAATATATCATTAATATATTTGCATATAGCCTCTCTAAGAGGGAGAATTCCCGAAGTGGCAGTATAATACGACTTATCAGTTTCTATTGCTTTGATACCCGCCTGTTTTATATTATCTGGTGTAGTAAAATCAGGCTCTCCGGCTCCAAAGCCAATTACGTCAACACCTTTTGCCTTGAGCTCCTTTGAGAGTTCACTTATTGCTAGAGTTGCAGAAGGTTCAATTCCGGAAGCGATTTTAGAAATATTTTTCATTAAGTGTTCTCCCCCACAACATTGATTTACAACTATTATATGTTCCTTCTTGCATTTTTGCAATAGTTTAATAAGTTTTTTATCCTATAATGCATAAAAATTATATTTAACTTTCATATTTTGTGCATTTCGCACAGGAAAAAAGGCAGATGCAGCAAAAACCGCATTCTGCCTAAATATTAAATGCCAGTATTGACTGAACTCTATAAAATAATGCAGATAAGCCCACCAGCTCCGTCATTTATTATCCTTTGAAGTGTATCCCTAAGCTTTTTTTGAGCCTCAATAGGCATTTTCTTTATTTTTGTCTGGAGTCCCTCTGCTGCAATATCATGAAGCGATTTGCCAAAAATATTTGACTCCCATATTTTGCCTGTATCGCCCTCGAATTCCTGCAGTAAAAAATTAATCACATCTTCTGATGATCGTTCCGCACCAACGGCCGGTGATACCTCAGTTTCTGTTGTGACTCCGATCAGATGAATAGACGGAGCACTTGCCTTAAGTTTTACACTGTATTTGCCACCGTGCCGAACAATCTCTGGCTCTTGTAATGAAAGCTCATCGGAATCAGGCATTACTATTCCGTATCCTTTAGTCTTTGCGTCATTAAGTGCCTCCGCAATCTTATCGTATTCTGACTTCATTTCAGCTAACGAAGAAAGCAGCGATAGCAAGTCTCCATCATCTGCAACTTCAAAGCCTGACATCTCCCCAATTGTCTCATAGAACAGTCTCCTTGGTATCGAAACTATTGTCTTTGCACAACCTCGACCCATGTCCAGTTCCTCAATATTTACTGAGCTTATGTTCTCACAGCTCGAAAGGCATTCAATACATTTATCTATATCCTTCACACAATATGTATCTTCCGCACCTTTTTTAATCGCTTCAAATATTGCCGCTTTAACAGGATGATCCAAATCCAGCGCGTCAAACCATGCCGGAAGAGATATTCCAATTTCAGTAATTGGAAATTCATTTAATATCGCTTTCAGAATATCAATTATATCCTCTTCCTGCATCGTCATGCAGTTCATTGCAACGCAAGAGATTCCATACTGTGCTTCTAATTCTTCTCTTAGTTCTTGTGTTTCAGGTGCACCGGGATGGGATGAATTTAATATCAATATAAAAGGTTTATTCAAAGCCCTTAATTCGTTCACCACTCGATTTTCTGCGTCAATATATGATTCTCGAGGAATATCTGTAACGGATCCATCAGTTGTGATCACTATCCCTATGGTAGAATGTTCAGTTATTACTTTTTTTGTGCCAATCTCCGCAGCCTCGCGCATAGTTATTTCGTCTTCGGACCAAGGGGTATTAACTCTTCTCTCTTCCCCATTTTCGGTATCGCCTATGGCCCCTTCAACCATATAGCCAACACAATCAACCAATCTCACAGAAATTGAAGTCTTATCATCCAAGGCAATATTCACAGCATCTTCAGGAACAAATTTGGGTTCTGCCGTCATAATAGTCCTCCCAGAACCACTCTGAGGAAGTTCATCTTTCGCACGTTCTTTCATGTATACATCATCAATCTTTGGTATTACCATGGTGTCCATAAACCGTTTTATAAAAGTGGATTTACCAGTACGTACAGGGCCTACGACACCAATATATATGTCTCCACCAGTACGTAATGCGATATCCTCATATATACTGCTGTTGTCCACGTTCTCGTCCCCCTAAATAAAAGATATCTGCTAATATCTATGGGGATAAGCTACTGGATATTCCGGTTTTTAATTATTAAACCCAGAACTTACAGCAATATGCTTTAAGCAAAGAGCAAAAATAAACTAGCCTCTTAATTATACAAGAGACTAGTTTATCAAAATTACTTTTTATGATTTTTTTCATATATTGCCGCTAATCCATATAAAAGAAGATCATCATTAACAATAATCTTATGTCGGCAAAGTGGAACAACACTCGGTGCAATGCCACCTGTTGCTACGACAGTAGCCTTGTATCCAAGTTCATCCTGGAATCGTTCTATCATACCGTCAATCATAGATGCTGCCCCAAGTATGATACCGCTTTTCATACTGTCAATCGTATTTGTTCCAATACATTTATCCGGAGGATCAAAGGAAACATTCGGAAGCTGTGATGTGCCAGAAGCAAGAGCCGAAAGGCCCAGAGCAACGCCTGGACTAATTGCTCCACCTAAAAAGGATCCCTTAGCGTCAATAACAGTCATCGTTGTCGCCGTTCCCATATCAATAATTATAAGCGGCGGAGTATATAGCTTTATTGCACCCGCCGCTGCTGCAACGAGGTCAGCGCCTGCCTCCCCAGGATCATCTAGCAAGATATTTATTCCGGTCTTTATACCTTTTCCAACAATCAAGGGTTTTACGCCTGTAACCATGTTTATTGCCCTGATAAATGTATTGGTAATAGGCGGTACAACGGATGATATAACAGCACCATCGATGTTAAAAAAATCTACATTAAAAAAATCAAATACATTTTTTATATCGACGGCATACTCGAAATCAGTTTTTTGCTTATTTGTAGTAATCCTGGCCATTTGGATTATTCTATAACCCTCCATACAGCCTAGAACAATATGCGTATTTCCTATATCAACAGCAAGTATCATATAAATTACCAGTCAATTATTTCTTTTTTATTGTTTATCTTTATTAGAATTTGAAGAAAGTTTGCCCAACATCTTGCTGCCAATAAAGATAAGCCTATTAATCACACCAACGAGTACCACATTGACAGCAAATTCAACTACAAAGTTCAAACCTATAAAATACAATAAAATCAGTTGTCCCCCATTGCTGTATCCCATTTCTCCGGAAATACTATTGGCATAATCCATGAAGAATAAAAAGCAGCCAATAGCAAAAACACCAGTATTTACTATGGGACAGACAATAGCGGCAGCCATAACCGCGCCAAACGTGCTTTTCTTTTCAATTGCTTTATACACGAGCCCCGAAATAAGGCCGGCAAGTATTCCCTTTGCCATGACTGTAATAATAGTCCCGAGCGGGTTTACGGTCATAAAAGCTGCAGCGTCTCCAGTTAGCAGCACAGCCAAACCAAACACTCCACCGAGATACGCACCTGCCGACGGTCCACACAGAGCAGAGCCAATAACTATTGGGACGAGGACAAGCGAAATTGAAAACATCCCAAATCTGATAAACTGTCCCAACATCTGCAGTACGATCACTATCGCAGTGAAAAGAGCTAGCAGTGTCAGCTTTTTTATCCGTGCATCAACATTTTTATTCACTTTTAATACCTCCTGCTGTCGCTCCACCACATGTGGATGCGGCGCAAATTTATAAAGATTATAAAGTGCAATCGTACTTTTTGCAAGTAAAAACTAGAAAATCATATAAAAAATTTCTCTGGTTGGGCGTGTACCTCGGATTTGGAAATCTTTATTTGCGGAAATTTTCTAGCAAGATACTCCACAATCGGCCCAATAACTACATCCTCAGTCGGAAAGTGTCCAGCATCAATAAGATTTATGCCAATCTCAAGAGCATCAAGAAATTGATTGTATTTTAAATCACCACTTACAAATGTATCGCATCCCAGCTCAACAGCTCTTAGAAACTCTGAACCACCTGCCCCGCTATTAACTGCTACACGGCATACCTCTTTTCCTGCATCAGCGTACCGGATGCCGTTTGTACAAAGAGCCTTGCTAATGGTTGAGAGAAAATGAGATATCGGTTGCCTCTCAACGGTTCCGTATCGTCCAAAACCATATGCTATTCCATCTTCTCCTACCCCAGTTTCTGACATGGGCTTTGTGTTTTCAATTCCTATTGCGTTGGCAAGAGCGTCATTTACACCGCCAACCGAAACGTCAAGATTTGTATGCATACAAATCGCAGAAATCCCATTCGCTGCCAGATTCAGCACTTTTCTTCCCAGTATATCTTGAGCGGTAACACTTTTTAGCTGGAAGAAAACTGGATGGTGGGATACAATCAACTGCGCTTTTTCTTTACATGCCTCTTCGATAACATTGTCAGTAATATCTAACGCAACAATAATCTTCTCAACAGTATTGTCTATGTTGCCCACAAGCAGTCCAACATTGTCAAAATCCATTTTCCTCTCGACAGGGGCCAAACTCTCCATTGCGTTTAAAACATCAGATACTTTTATCATGCTCTTTGCACTCCTTTATTATCTTTTCTATATCTTCGAGTCGAAGACAAAATTCTTTTATCAATTGTAGAGAACCATTACTACCTGTCTCAATATTTTGTATGGCCTTTCTCTGTTTTTCTGATAAATATAAAAGGTACTCAGCAGTTGTTCTAGTATATTTATTAAAAAACTGTTCACCTAGAAATCCGTAGAGTCCATTATATTTTCGTTTTTCCCCATCTCCTACTGCACTGATAGCCAAATAATACTTTCCGCGCTCATTTATTATTCTGTGGTCAAGCACTCTAAATCCTGATAGGCACAAGTATTCAAATACTGTTTCTTGCTTACTTTGTGGCTGAAGTACTAGTTTTATATCCGGAGAGACAGTCCAAGTTGCTCGACTCAGAATTTCTGTCATTGTTTCTCCACCCATACCTGCAATTACAATAGTATCAAAATCATTATCGCAATTTTCTAATCCATCAGATAAAAAAAATTCAATCTTATCTATTACACCATATTTTAATGCAGACTCTTTTGCACGGCTAAGCGGCCCTTCACTTATATCAGAAGCGGCAATTCGCCGCACACTTTCAAATTGAGACAGGTATATTGGAAGATATCCGTGATCAGTTCCAACATCTAAAATTTTATGTCCGCCTTCTACAAGTTCAGATATGGCTAAGAGGCGTTTCGAGAGTTTTATCATTACAAACCTCAATAAATATTAAAGGCGGACATAAGTCCGCCTTTAATACTCTTTCATCAACCTAATATTCAGGCGTTCTTTGTAGCGTTTTTAGCAACAAAGTCGTTAAGTGCTACAAGAAAAGCATCAACATTTACACCGTGAACAGCACATGCTTCCTCAATAGTCTCGCCACTGGCCATAACGCAGCCAAGACAATGCATTCCAATGGAAAGAAAAACTGGAGCAGAGTCTGGAGCAACAGCCAAGACATCAGCTATTACGGTATCCTTTGTAAATTCAGCCATATGGTATGACCTCCAAATAACATAAAATATATTTGTATTATAACCGGTAAAAACTCATAATTCAATAGTTTTACAGACAAAATATAGGGGAACCGGTAAAAACCGCTTCCCCTATATATTAAATGCAATAATTAAAACTTATATTTGGCCCTGTTCTTTCAATTTAGCAAAGCATTCGCTGCAATATACAGGCCTATCAGACTTAGGCTCAAAAGGAACCTTTGCCTCGCCACCACAAGCAGCACAAACGGCTGTAAAATACTCACGTGGACCACGAGCTGCGTTCTTACGGGCATCGCGGCATGGTTTGCACCTCTGTGGCTCATTTTGGAAGCCGCGTTCAGCGTAGAACTCCTGTTCGCCTGCAGTAAAAACAAACTCCTGGCCACACTCTTTGCAAATCAATGTTTTGTCTTCGTACATAATGGACCTCACCTTTGACATATCCTGCCCATTGGGCTTGTATTTGCGTCAGCATATGCTGAATACGCCATAATTATTTACTGTAACAGTTTTCTTCTAATACGCTGTACAGCATTATCGACAGATTTCACTGGCTTTCTAAGTTTAAGGGCTATATATGAATATGAAAGGCCCTCAAGGAAATAATCAAGAACTCTCTTTTCAAATTTTGAAAGCGAATCAGCGAGTCTAACTTTAAGTTCTTCTGTCAATTCTCTGGTAATAACAAGCTCTTCTGGGTTGTGCAGAATGCCGCTAGACAAGGTCTGAATCTCATCAGATTCGATTGATATAGAATCATTAAGAGGACGATGCTTAAATCTCATTGCAGCCCGAATTGCGGAATACACCCTGTTTCTTATACACCGTTCTGCATATGTTTTAAAAGACGTGTCTCGCGCTGGTTCATAGGAACGTATGGCATACAGAAGTCCCAGCATTCCCTCTTGTATAAGGTCTTCACTATCTCCTCCAACCAGAAAATAAGGCCTTGTGCACTGCCTAACTACAACAGAATACCTTTTAATTAAAAGCTCTTCTGCTTTTATATTTCCGGAAGAAGCTGCACTCCATAATGCTCCATCTGAATCCGTTCTGATGTTCTCCATAAATTTGTTAATTTTTTACCTAAAGAATAATCATATTATACAAATTTTGCTTTCATAAGTCAAGCATATTTGTAATTTTTTTTGAAAAATTAGGACAAATTAAGAAAATATTACCTTTTACTGTAAATTAATCGATGTTTGTCCAACAAAGTCGATACCTAAATGGTCATAGGCCTTTTTAGTTACACACCTGCCACGCGGCGTCCTTGTAAGAAAGCCCTGTTGCATAAGATATGGCTCATACACATCCTCTATGGTTACCGATTCTTCGTTAACAGTAGCAGCAATTGTGTCTAAGCCAACAGGGCCACCACCATAATTTTCAATTACGCTTCTAAGCAGTTTTCTATCAACTGCGTCAAGTCCGCACTTATCTATTTCTAAGCGCACAAGAGCATTATCCGCAATCTCTTTTGTAATTATACCTTCACCATAAACTTGAGCAAAATCTCTAACTCTTCTTAATAAACGGTTTGCTATTCTGGGCGTTCCCCGACTTCTGCAGGCAATTTCAAATGCGCCTTCAGGTTCAATTTCGATATCTAAAATACCGGCAGACCTTTCAACAATCTTCTTCAAATCCTTCGGAGTATATAATTCCAGCTTTAAATCTATACCGAACCGATCCCTGAGGGGCGATGATAATTGCCCTGAACGTGTCGTTGCACCAACTAAAGTGAAATTTTTCAGCTCTAAACATATAGATGTTGCAGCTGGTCCCTGGCCAATAATAATGTCAATCTGCCTGTCTTCCATAGCTGGGTACAAGATCTCCTCAACGGTCCTATTCATCCTATGTATTTCATCAATAAACAGTATGTCATTTTCATTGAGGTTAGTAAGAAGCGCAGCAAGATCCTTTGGCTTTTCAATAGCTGGGCCTGACGTTTTTCGCATCATTACACCCATTTCATTGGCTATAATCGCCGCAAGAGTAGTTTTGCCAAGACCTGGAGGTCCATGTAATATAACGTGATCTAAAGGCTCTCCCCTTCGTTTAGCACCTTCTATAAAAACTTCCAAATTCCTTTTAACTTTTTCTTGTCCAATATACTCAGATAATCTTTTTGGTCTGAGGCTTCCCTCTGCCGCATCTTCACTTACAAAAGACGTTGAAAGCAGTTCATTTGAAGAATTGCTCTCAAACTTACTATCAGAATAATCTATCATTGCCTGCTCCTATTTAATTGAACCCTTTAAAACTTCTCGTATAACATCCTCAACAGAAGATCCTTCTACATCTATACCTCTCAGGTATGTTGTAATTTCAGCATTACTATATCCAAGCACTGCCAAAGCCGCAGAAATCTCAGAAAGTTTTTTCCCTGCAGTTATTGTGCTCCGATCTGTTGCTTGTGGCTTGTTAATTACAAAGCCATCCTTAGCTATTTTATCTTTAAGCTCCAAAATAATTCTCTGAGCAATTCTCTTACCGATACCTTGCGCTGCAGTGAAAGGTCCTGTGTCGTCTGTTACTACAGCAAGTGCTATTTGTTCAGGAGTAGCTGAAGATAAAACAGATATAGCAGCTTTTGGTCCAACGCCGGATACAGAAAGCAGCATTTCAAAGCATCGTTTCTCATTTATATCATAGAAACCATAAATATCAAATACGTCTTCCCTGATATTACAGTAAGTATAAAGGCGAGCCGTATTTCCAACAGTCAAATAGCTCAAAGTATTTGTTGATGTGTAGCAGTTATAACCTACCCCTCCAATATCAATAACTGCCGTATTTTGTCCAATCAAAGCAACTTTTCCCTCTAAATAGTAGAACACTGTGCGTCACCCCCAGCCAGATTTCTAAGTAAAGACCCTGAAAACCGCGCATGACATATTGCAACTGCCAATGCATCTGAAGCATCGTCAGGTTTGGCAGTTGATTTAAGATGTAGTAATCTTCTAACCATTTCCATCATCTGTCTTTTATCAGCTCTGCCATATCCGGCTATTGCCTGCTTTATCTGCAATGGGGTGTATTCAAACATAGGTACACCTGTCTCTTGCCCTGCTAGCAGAATCACACCTCTACCGTGAGCCACAGAAATTCCAGTCGTTATATTGGTGTTGAAAAAAAGCTCTTCCACCGCAATAGCATCTGGTTTGAATTTTTCTATAAGTTCCAGCATATCATGGTATATCTGGGATAACCTCTTTGATAAAGCTATCCCCGCAGGTGTTGTAATAGCTCCGCAAGTGATAAGGCTATTCTCGCTTCTATCAGAAGCTGAAATTACTCCAAATCCCACAGTAGCAATACCTGGATCAACACCTAGTATAACTTTCACAAAGTAACTCTCCTTCAAAATATATCATCGTTATTTTAACACATTGCACATAATTAGGCAATCTCGAAACAGTAACAGAAAAACTCCGTAAAGCAAATTACACCCTCAAGTTTCACACACTTAAGCATTTATTGCATAGACTGTACTGAAGTAAATCCCACATCTCCGTTTTATACATGGAGAAAAGCCATATATTATTAAGGAGGAAATCAAATGCCATCCAGGGTCACACCGGGGCCGGTTCAAAACGATGCGTGCATCCGTGAAGCGGTATGCATACATACGAGCAAAATATATGATTCATGCAAAGATAAGGATTGCCTTGAAGATTTGCGCGTATATCTAACCGCCTCTTCTCAGAGTGCTGTTGATAATGCCGTCAATATCCGTTCGCGATATGCGGAATTGCTGTACGCTTCAACTTCAGTTGAACCGGTTTCTTTTAACAGAGGCTACTATACTGTAGATATAAGGTTTTTCTATAGAATTACTGGTGAGGCTAGCACTGTAACTAATCAGTCTATCCCAATAACCGGTCTTGCAACATTTGACAAACGTGTACTGCTATTTGGCAGCGAAGGCAACGCTAAAGTATTTACTTCCGCAACATCACCATCAAATATCACAAGTCAAATGATAGAGCAATCCAGCCTTCCAACAGCAATTGTGGAGGCAGTAGATCCAATAATTCTTGATCTGAAATTTATGGACGCTTTGCAATGTGTACCGTCAGGGTATGAAGTACTTGAGGTCCCTTCATTTATTTCAGATATGTTTGATGGACAATTGGTTCTGGATAGCTCAGGCCGCAAGGTCTTTGTCACTTTGGGACAGTTTAGCATTGTAAGGCTCGAAAGAGACTCTCAGCTACTTATGCCTGTATATGACTATTGCTTGCCAGATAAGGAATGTGTTGGAACTGGAAGCAATGATCCATGCACTCTCTTCTCAAGGATTGATTTCCCTGTAGATGAGTTCTTCCCACCCGATACTATCAGTTGCCCTGAAGATTACAGAGATATACTGAATTCAAACAATTAAATCAAAAAGTCAAATGGGCGAAATTGAATTCGCCCATTTGACTTTTTATATACTATAGTCTAAAATAACCCCATCTAAATTATTTGGGAGAGAACTCTATATGGAAACCTATATCCCCAGCGGTTATGTTTCGCCTCTTGGCCTTTATGAGACACAAAAGGCAATAAGCATTTTAAGGAGCAAGTTTGAAGCGTCCTTAAGCGAAAAATTAAATCTTATGCGCGTTTCTGCGCCGTTATTTGTTGAAAGCAATTCAGGTATTAATGATGACCTTAATGGTGTAGAACGCCCTGTCAGTTTCGATATACCCGATGCTGGTAAAGAAGGCCAGGTTGTACACTCTTTGGCAAAATGGAAAAGGCTTGCTCTTCATCGGTATGGATTTAAACCAGGTTCTGGTCTGTTCACAGATATGAACGCTATAAGGCGGGATGAACACATGGACAACACACATTCTGTCTATGTCGACCAATGGGACTGGGAAAAAGTTATCTCAAAAAATGACCGTAATTTGGATTACTTAAAGAGCACTGTAACTGACATCGTGGATGCTATTGCCGACACATGCAGTACAGTTAAAAGCGCGTACCCGAATATAACTCTTGAAATTGAACGAAATGTCTCTTTTGTTACAAGTCAGGAATTGGAAGACATGTACCCAGATTTATCTCCTAAGGAACGTGAAGATGCCTATGTGAAAGAACATCACACGTCTTTCATAATGCAAATAGGTAAAAAACTTAAATCTGGCACTGTACATGATGGAAGAGCTCCTGATTATGACGACTGGGATTTAAATGGAGATATTATGTTTTGGAACGATGTTCTGGGAATAGCTCTCGAGGTGTCCTCAATGGGGATCCGTGTTGATGAGGCTGCAATGGATAGGCAACTTCACGAATCAGGTTGCGATGACCGTAGAAAACTTATTTTCCACAAAATGTTATTAAGTGGCGAGCTTCCTCTGACTATAGGTGGCGGAATCGGACAATCCAGGCTCTGTATGTTCCTCCTTCAAAAAGCACATATAGGTGAAGTGCAAGTATCTATATGGGATGATATTACCATCCAAACTTGTAGAGATGCAGGGGTTATTCTACTTTAAAGGTTCTTCTACAATTTTGTTATAAACAACTTAAAAGGAGTAGCGTGAATTCAAGTTTCGCTACTCCTTTTATTATTTATGATATTTCAAAGCTTCCGCCACTTGTCGGTATTATGCAAACGTATGTCACACCACGTCCCAATTCAATAGGAGTACCATCTCCATATGTATATTTAAATGGTGATGCATAGCTGTCTTTGCTCCAGGATATCTCAGTAACCTGTCCATCACACACAAAGTAGCCGTCTCCAGTTCCAACCAGATCTTCACTGACTCTCCCCTCACTGTCTCCAGGTATCTGCGAAATTGGAGCTTCAAGCACAATTAGATTTCTGATTTCTACTGAGCTGCTGTCAGCAGAATCTGTCATATCAGAACCATATTGTCTTACAGTATAAGTATTTTCAGCGGAATTATAAACAAACTCAGTTGATTTAGCGCCTGAAAAAACAACAGTTATGTTTTCCGCCTTTTGAGGATTGGGAAGTACCGGAGTATCAGAAAAGTCCATACTGAATATCTCAGAATCGTTGGTATGCACAGTTCTAATGTCATGTTCTTCGCAATATCCGTCAAGCAACGATGTGTCGAGCATAAGGCTGTGTTCATATCCCATATTCTCTTTTCTCCAGGAATCTCTGAAAAATGTCTCACCGCTGCCATGAACGCCATCTATGTTATCTATATTTCTCTCCCGTATCTGTATATAAGCGTCGTCGCTACCACCAGCGTGCACAAAAATTGCGTCTATACCCTGAGCAATATCCAAATAATAGGGTCTGGCACTTCTGACGCTTCCAATCACAGGTACCTTGCTTATATCCTGATACACAGCCATAAGCCTCGTAAGTCCGCCTTCCGCCAAAGTTTCATAAATCATATCTGCATTAGAAATTCCGCTTTGTGGCGTTGCGACGCGTATGTTATTTATCATAACGGCAAATGGTCGATTTTGTGAAACGTCCTCTTCCACCGGTAGACCGGTAAGCGGGTTCTGAAAGCCGATTGTTTCCGGCGGCGTATCATTGTCGTTGTTTTGATCCAATTCTGTATTTTCCTGATTAGAATCCACTGCTTCGTTTGGGATCTGCTCTTCATCTAAGATTTGATTAGATGTTTCATTATTTCCAAGAGCAGCCACACATGCGACAACAGCTGCAACTACAATGATAATAAATAAGATTGGAAAAATCGGTGATCTTCTTCGTCTCCGTCTTCTTGTATGCACTCCTTGGCTCATATCTTACCTCATCTATGTATGTATTTCTGATATTTTCGTTCTGTAAATAAACAGACTTTTTCTATTTTAAGCCTCGAACTATTCTATGTCAACTCGTTAATTGAGCTAACACATATATCTTAAATCTAAATATCAAAACACTTGTGGTACAGCTAATTTAAGTATATAATAATTAAAAATTCCAATATATTTTGTGAGGTTATATTTTGGACGGAAATCTCGGTTTTATTCGTAATGAAATGGATCTTAAAGTTCTCATTTTATTCATACTCTGTCGTTTACCAGCGCCAGTATCCAGAGATGAGTTGACTGATACAACGCTTCTATGCGACAGTGCAATCGGTTATTTTGAATTTAGCGAATGCTTGGCAGACCTCGTCCGCACAGATCATATATCTGTTGAAAACGACTCCTATAGTGTTACGGAAAAAGGGCGTATAAATGGTGAAGCAACAGAAACAAGTCTCCCCTATTCTGTAAGAATTCGTGCAGAAAAAGCCGCCAGAACCCTATCCAATGTATTACAAAGGGAAGCAATGATAAGTGCTTCTCACGAAATGCGTAGGCGTGGTGGCTTTACAGTAAAGCTGTCAATGTCTGATGGGGTAGGAACGATAATTTCCATGGAAGTCCTGGCCGGTGATGATAAGCAATCAACAATAATGGAAAAAAACTTTCGCAAAAATGCAGAGTCAATATATTCAAAAATTATTTCTCTGCTTCTGGAGTCTCAATAATACACACTACGATAAAATATGGATTTTTTATCGATACAATATTGCGAAAGCTGTTAATAATTGATATAATTATATCAATTTTAACTTAAAGTTAACTTTTTAGCCGCAAGCGGCTCAGGAGAGGTAAAGATATATGCGTTTTGCTATTGACGGTTCTGTTAGTGTTTCACGCCGTACAAGTTATGATGTAGTCGTAATAGGTGCAGGAATTGCAGGCCTTTATTCTGCACTGAATCTGGAGCCGTCGCTGTCCTGCTGTATCTTTGCAAAGGAAACTATAGACATATCAAATTCATGGCTTGCTCAAGGCGGGATTGCCGTCGCTACGGCTCCTGATGACGATCCGGATCTTCACTTTAAAGATACGCTGGTTGCTGGAGCAGGACTGTGTAATGAAGCCGCAGTTCATGTATTAGTAGACGAAGGACCCAAAGATATTAAGCGTCTTATAGAAATGCACGTTCCCTTTGATCTCACTGAATCTGGAGAACTTGACAGAACCCGCGAGGGCGGCCATCATAAAAACCGCATACTTCACGCCGGTGGCGATGCTACTGGTAGAGAGACTGTTAAAACACTCGCGTATATTGCTTCACAGCGCAGCAATATCAATTTTCGTGATAATACGTTTTTTGTAGATGTATTAACAGATGCAGAAGGTGTGTGCGGAATCCTTGTAAAAGATTTTGATGGTCAATACGAAATTGTAGCAACCAGGCACTTAATTATTGCCACAGGTGGCTGTGGCCAAGTCTTTAAAAGCAGCACTAATCCTTCTATTGCCACAGGTGACGGTCTTGCTGCGGCAATACGTGCTGGCGCAAACCTTCGCAATATGGAATTTATACAGTTTCATCCAACAGGACTCTGGTCCTCTGAACCTGAATCCCGTGCGTTTCTTATCTCGGAATCCGTTCGCGGTGAGGGCGGACTTTTAAAAAACAAAGCTGGAAACAGATTTATGCTTGGAATGCACGAACTTAATGAGCTGGCCCCTCGCGATATCGTCGCACGTGCAATTTATAATGAGCTAAAGAGCTCTGGAGAAGATCACGTTTATATAGATATTACGTCAAAATCAGAATCGGAATTACAGCACCGCTTCCCGACAATATATAATGAGTGTCTGAAACGCGGAATAAACATATCTAAAGATTACATACCCGTATGCCCTGTACAGCACTATCTTATGGGTGGTATTCAGACTGACTTATGCTCCAGGACAAATATCCCTGGTCTTTACGCTTGCGGTGAAGCTGCGTCAACAGGAGTACATGGAGCAAACAGACTTGCTTCAAACTCCATGCTGGAGTGTCTTGTTTTTGGGCGAAGAGCTGCTGAAGATATAAATGTGAGCTACCAATCTCCCCCAACTCCCGAGTCTGTTTGCCTTCCACCTCTTCCAATCAGACGAAGTCTCGATATCGACTATAAGTCTTTAAGGCATAGAATGCAGACCATCATGAGCGATAACTGTTTTGTCATCAGATCTTCTGAGGGTTTATTATATGCACGTGGTGAAATGAATGAAATATTGTCCATGCTTGAGTCCGGTTATCTTAACAGCAAAGCATATGATGAGACTTTAAATCTTGCAATCATTTCATTAAATATTATATCTTCTGCATTTGAACGCAAAGAGAGTATTGGTGCTCATTACAGGATTGACTAATTAATGGAGGAAAAAATGCATTACATTGGGCTTGACGAATTTCTTCTCTCGGCATTGTCTGAGGATATTGGCACTGGTGATATAACGACTAAATGCTGCATTTCTGAAGAAGCTGTTTCTAACGGTGTTTTCCGTGCAAAGCAAGACGGTGTCTTTTGCGGGATGTCAGTACTGCGTCGCGTTTTTTACCTTGTGGATGATAATATTCACGTAACACCGCTTGTAAAAGATGGCGACGAAGTGGTATCAGGTCAAAATATAGCTACGATTTCCGGTCCCTCAAGGAGTATTCTATCAGGAGAGCGCGTAGCTTTAAACTTGGTTCAGCATATGTCCGGTATTGCCTCTGCAACAAATAAGGCTGTCAAATCCATAGAAGGAACTGGCGCTATTATTGTCGATACCAGAAAGACTACACCCGGTATGCGAGTCTTAGAAAAATACGCAGTTAAAACTGGCGGCGGGAACAATCACAGATTTAATCTTGCAGACGGTATACTGATCAAAGATAACCATATTGTCGCTGCAGGCGGCATATATAACGCCATTGCAGCAGTTAGAAAAAATGCTCCACATACCCTTCGCATAGAAATTGAAGCAGAAAGCTTGGAACAGGTACGTCAGTGTCTGGAAGCCGGCGCTGATATTATCATGCTTGATAATATGAGTATTGAGCTTATGGCTGAGGCTGTAAAAATGATTAATGGCCGTGCGCTCACAGAAGCATCAGGGAATATGGGAGAGCGGAACCTTAAAAAAGTCGCTGAAACTGGAGTCGATTATATTTCAATAGGTGCGCTTACCCATTCTGTCGTTGCTCTTGATATAAGCCTTAAATTCTCCGAATAATTTTTCGTTCCTTTAAAAGCAGAATAGACGGCACTGAGTTAATCAGTCGCCGTCTATTCTGCTTTTATTAAGGAGATCACGCTCTGGGATGAGCCTTATTGTAAACATCCTTTAAATGCTTTTCTACAACTTGAGCATAGATTTGAGTAGATGATATATCTGCATGCCCCATCATCTCCTGAATAGAATGTATATCAGCACCATTTTCCAAAAGATGCGCCGCAAATGAATGGCGCAGTGTATGTGGCGTTATATCCTTATCTATTTTGGCTGTCTCCTGATAATGCTTAATAACTTTCCAAAATCCTTGACGCGACATGCGTGTTCCGCCTATGTTCACAAAAAGAGCTTTCTCATCAGGCGACGCAATCATTTGATTTCGAACAATCTCAATATAATCAGTAAGCGCTTTTATAGCTGCTGGATACATTGGAACAAACCGATCTTTACCATGGGATGTACATTTGATAACGCCAGCAGAAATCTTAACATCATCAATATTTAATGCAATAATTTCACTTACTCTAATTCCTGTAGCATAGAGAAGTTCAAGCATTGCTCTATCGCGGTAGCCCTTACAATCAGTACATTTCGGTTGAGAAAGAAGAAGTTCAACTTCATCATTAGTCAATATCTGCGGAAGTTTTTTTACTGTTTTGTCAACAACTATATCATAAACAGGGGATTTTACAATCTTTCCGCTACTCAAAAGAAATCTATAAAAACATTTTAGTGACGCAAGAGACCTTGAAACTGTAGCAGGAGATTTACCATTGTCTCGAAGCCAGCACATGTAACTTGATACATCGCCCTGTTCCGCAAAACTTAATTCTTTATTTTTATATCTGGCAAGATATTCAGAAAATTGATTTATATCCCTGATATAGGAAGACATGGTATTGTAAGACGCGTGTTTAACTTCTTTAAGAAAATCCTCAAATTCAGAAACAATATTAGCATCACGCTCGCGCACGGTCCCATTCCTCCCATCGAAATATCAATAAAATAAATTATAAAGTCTTAAAATTAAAAACTTTTCAATAACAGAAAAAATAAACAGTAAAAGAATAGCAAAAAGTATGCGAAAAAAATACTTCTTGTCATATAAAGGGAGCTGCCTGTATCCAGTATCGCGTCCAAAAGAAACGGCTAACAGTTTACGAGAAGCGTCAAAGGCATATGCCGATACAAAAAATAATAACGGCACAGAGGCAAAAGCTCTCAAGATAACAAGGAAAATTGCAAAGTGAGCATTAAAATTTGCAACAGAAAGTAGAGACAGGGTAAAAGAAAGAGAAAATCCCCGCATAAGAGAAATGCAAGGTATAAACACAACTCCTAAAATAGAAAAGCCAAAAAGCAAAGTCAGAATCACTGAGCCAGAAAGTTCAAAAAAAAGCGACAGAAATTTTGCAGATGAAAACTCTAATTTTGAAAAACCAGCAAGGTAGTTATTTAAAATTGAGATAACAGTATCGCCATCATCAACAGAATAAGAAAAAATTACTCCAGCGATACTGCCAAAAATAAAGAAAAAACCGCAAATAAAAAAAGCGTAGTTATTCTTTTCTAATTCAAAACCAAGCCTATTTAATCCTACAAGAAATTTTCTTCCGTTCATAAATGTCACCCAGTTAAATATATGCTGTATGTCCAGCGTTATATCACTAGATACTTTATGACGCCTAATTATAATAATACAATACGGGCAAATAATCAATATAATTTCTTATTTTTGTGGATTATGTCCAAAAGTTATGTTAATATAGTTATGTAAACATTAAAACCAATTTGCACTTAAGTTAAGCGTTTTCAACTGGTGTTCACAAGATTTAGTTAGTATTTCTTCTTTTTAGTACAACATATCGGTAATCAAACCGGATTATGTCAATTAAGGGCTGCGATTACAATTCGTAATCGCAGCCCTTAATTGACATAAATTAATAGTAAATACGATCAACGTCTTCTTCTCTTTTTCCTTACATTTATGGCACCAGACAAAAGACCTCCGCAGAGCATACTTAAAATTATTAGCATATCGCCTCTGTCAAATAAGCTTCCAGTTTCTGAAAACATTGATATTATTATTCTTACGGCCGCAGCTACAATCGCTGAACCAACCCCGCTTATAAATGCTGATCCTACGTTTTTTTTCTTAGCCGTTATCCCTCCAGCTAACGACCCTATAAAGCAGGCTATCATTACTAACATCGGCTCTTGCTCCTCTGCAATGCGGCCTCCTGAAACAAGTGCAGATAAAATTAGTATAAAAATTGTTGTAATTGCAAATGTTAATCCAGTACCATATATTACTCCTGGCACCAAATCTTTGAAATTACTTGATTCGCTTTTCGGCATAAAATTTTCCCTCCTCGTCATAAGCCTCTACAAAAGGCTTATGTCCAAGGAGGGAATAAAATTACACAAAATTATTTATTTTCGCTGTCTTTTGCTCCGCCGTTATCAGGCTTTGTATCAGGCTCTTCTGCGGCTTTACCCGTTGATGAGATACCCCATTTTGCTATTTTTATACGGACTCTATCTTCTCCCGTTTCAAAGGTTATAAATTCATCACTTACATTCACTATTTTTCCTACCATGCCACCAATAGTAGTTATAGAATCGCCCACTGACAATGTATTACGCATTTCTTCAGCCTTTTTTCTCTTTTTCTTCTCCGGACGAATCATAAAGAAGTAGAATACCGCGATGATAATGACCACATATATGATCATAGTCACACCGCTCATACCACCTGAAGCGGCGCTACTCTCACTGTCTCCAGTACCATCTCCTGTTGAAGCAGGCACACATCCAGCAAGAGTGGAAATTATGAGAAGTACCGAAAATATAATAGCCGCTATTCTTTTCAGCTTCGCCGAATTTACGCTCTTAGTATCTTTAGAATACATCAACTGAACCTCCAAAGTTTTAGGTGTACAACATTACACATTATAAATGGAAAGAGCAGCAATTGCAAGGAATATTTACATATACAAAGTACAAATTAATTATATTCTTTTGGACAGTCTCTCCGAATACTCATTTCTAAATTTCCCATACTGCCCTAAATCCAAACTTTCACGTATTTTCATCATCAAACTATTATAGAAAAACAAATTGTGCATTACTGCAAGCCTGAGTCCCAGTAACTCTCCACACACAAATAAATGTCTGATGTATGCTCTTGAATACTCTTTGCATACAGGACAGTCACACAATTGGTCTATGGGCGCGTCATCACAACTATATTTTTCATTGCGAATGTTCATCACTCCATTCCATGTATATAAATGGCCATGTCTGCCATTTCTTGCAGGCATTACACAGTCAAAGAAATCTATTCCTCGTGCCACAGCCTCAATTATATTTGTGGGCGTTCCCACTCCCATCAAATATCTGGGTTTATTTTTCGGCATGTGTTCTTCAACAATTGATATGGTTTCATACATTTCTTCTGTGCTTTCGCCAACAGCGAGTCCGCCTATTGCGTATCCTGGTAAATCAAGTTCCGCAATTTTATCCATATGTTCTTTTCGTATATCGGCGTACGTCCCTCCCTGGTTAATTCCAAACAGAATCTGTCCGGGATTTACAGCATCCTCCCTACAATTTTGACGCGCCAATTCATCACGGCATCTAATAAGCCATCTGTATGTTCTATCGCAAGAAATTTTCACATAGTCATATGGTGCGGGAAGTCCAATACATTCGTCAAACGCCATTGCTATATCTGAGCCGAGACTTGATTGTATTTTTATACTGTCCTCGGGCATCATAAAAATATGTTTTCCATCTATATGAGAATTAAAAGATGTCCCCTCCTCTGTAATCTTTCTGAGTTTTGCAAGAGAAAATATTTGGAATCCTCCAGAATCAGTCAAAATCGGTCTCTCCCACCCCATAAACTTATGGAGTC
>CALWYO010000058.1 GCA_944385785.1 uncultured Oscillospiraceae bacterium
ATCGGTAAAACCTTTAGCTGTAATAAGGTTTTCCAGCTCTGCTTCTTTTGTCGTCCATTCAGCAATCTGCGTCATCTTTGCAAGGGCCTCGTCAATAGTATCCTGTGACGCCCCTTCGGTTGCCGCAACAGTTTCCAGTGTCATGGAGGCCTCATCCCTAGCCTGCTGGCGTTCTAAGCGCACCTGAGCAAAGTATTCCGCGATGTCAGAACTGCTTTTTGACGTGGTGGCGATGTCTTCTCCAGTGTAAAAGAGTCCCGCATCATCTCCACTGCTCTGTTGATCTTGCGTATCCTGTTCTTCTGCTTCAGTGCCGCTCTGTGTTTGAGTAGACGTCTGTTCTGTTTGACCTTCCAAATTTTCTCCTGCTGTCTCTGCATTATCTACTTTTTCATTATAAGACCAGTTAAGATAGACAGCTGCACAGACAAACAGCAATATCGTAATTATTACAGCGTTTCTTTTAAATGCTTTCATTTTTACCTCCCAATTCGGCTACACCCTAATATCCGCTCTTACGGCAAGCGGAGACCGTTTTGCAATATTATTTCATTTTCACAACTTTGATTTTGGCCGCCTCCAACCCTGTCACTGCTGCAACAGCCTCTGTGAGGTCAAGGCGCACCGTGGCGTTGCCTGCGCCCTGGGCTACAACCACAGCTCCTGTAAACTCCGGATATATGTATTTCAGGGTTACAACCCCGTCTGTACCGCTTCCCTGCGAGATTACCACTGTGGCCTGGCTCTCTTCACGGTTCACCTCTTCAGTCTCCTCACCTCCGCTCGTTGTTCTCACTACTTCGCTGTCAGTCGCCAGTACACGCTCCCCTCCATTTTCTACGGAGAGCATTACTCTGACTTCTCCAGCACCTTCTATCTGTGAGAGTATATTCTCCAACTGTGCCTGCGTATCCTCTAAAGAAAACTCGATAATCGGTTCATCAATTGCAGAAGTCGTATTATTTTCCTTCTCTCCACCTCCTACAGGCAGCAAAAGCAGCAGTACACCTGCAAGCAGGACTATCATCACATATTTATTTTTCTTTATACTATCTGAAATCTTAACAATAACCCCTTGAAAATCATGTTTCATTCTCTCCGCTCCATATCTGCTCCTCCTGTGATATTCCCAGTTCTGCAGCTATTTCTCCAGTAAGCTGTTCTTTTGCTTCGCTGTCCATATTTCCTGACAGCTCAACTCTTGCGGGGTACCATACTCCTTCATCGCTCCACGCCGCTGTAACCGAGACAGTATCCAGTCCCCCGCCCAAGCCGTTCGCTTTGTCCAATATATATGCTTCACACTCCTCTTCTATGATAAACCTTGTCTGTTGAGAACTCTTTTGAAGTGCGTCGGAAATTGTCTCATCTGCCTCCAACCTGTATAGAGAGAGATACAAAGAGTAATCTGCATAGTCAAAATCAGTAATAATACCCAGCATGGCAATCGCCGCAGCAAAGCCACATACAACCTTCACAGCTCTTTTAGCCGTGCCCTCCGGTGTTAAGGCTGTTATAACTGAGCATACAATCGTCGTGCCAATTATGCACAATATCCAGTTCCTTATCGTTTCTATCACAAGCCTGTCACCGCCTTTGTCACTGATATGATAGATATCAGCAGCATTACCGCACTAGTGCCTGCTAGTCCCAAAGCCATACCACAGGCATTTGAAATTGATTCGATCAATCCTGAAAGCCTGCTATCCGCCACCGGTTCTGCTAATGCTGCTGCAGCTCTGTACATCAGGCAACTAATTGCCAATCGCAAAAAAGGTACTGCACACACAGCACAAACTACTAAGACACCAAAGGCACCGGCAGCGCTTTTAACTACAGATACTCCTGAAGCCACCGCATCAGCGGCATCAGATATAAGGCTTCCTACAACCGGAAGGAAAGTGGATATTGCAGTCTTAGTTACTTTTACAGTCGCTGCATCCGCTGACGACGCCACCAAACCTGTAACTGTTAAATAAATAGTAAATGCTATTGCAATGGCCGTAAGTATGAGTTTAACAGTCTTTGCTATTAACTTAGCTATACCGCCAATGTTACCTCCAAATGCCGCGGAAGCTACCGATACGCCAACATACATATAAATTAATGGCAGCACTATGCGTTCTCCTATGGTCATTAAAAGATCAATAAACAAAATAGAAGCTGCATATTTCGCTGCTGACGAAGCCGCGGAGCCTGTAATTGCCGAAGCTGACGCCAGAACCGGCAATAATATCTTAGAAAATGCGCCAGTTTCATTTATTGTCTCAGATGCCACCGATATAAGCGAGTCAATTCCTGAGATAGATGAAACCGCTATTACTACAACACCAACCAAGTTTATTGCGTCTGACATCTTTGAACTCTGGGAGTATATCCCTGATGCTATCGAACAAAGTGCAGTGGCCGCAAGGACTCCCACCGCACCGGAAGCTGTGCTTCGTAAAATCTCTCCTATTTGTCCTACTGCTTTACCCAGAATGTTTCCAATGGCACCCCCAGCGTCAAGGCTTTCATCGATATTCACTCCTTCAAGCATACTCGATGCGCTCTCCGGCACATTTTTCTCCAGCTCTTCCACTCCTAAATAATCATCTTCGTCTACTTTACTTGATGCCATTGCATAAGAACACGGTAGTACAAGTAATACAGCAAACACCACAAAAATCTTAAGTATCGTTTTAAACATTAGATAAGTCCTTTTATCATCTGAAAAACCGTTCTCATTATAGGTAAAGATATGTACAGAATTGCTACACTTCCGGCAAGTTCCGCACCTGTTGATGCTGTAGTCATCCCGCTATCTTTGCAGATATCAGATGCCAGCTTTGCCATGATCGCCACGCCTATGCTGCGTATAAGCACTGATAAAACAGCTGTACTAACACCTGCCGACGATGCAACATCTTCAAGAAATTCTGTTATGCTCCCTACCACGTCAAGGACAAAATACAGTGCAAGGCATCCTGATGCCACTGCTATCAGCAAGGCCATTGCAGGGTTTTCTTTTTTTATTGAAGATGCAAGTATAGCTGAAATCAGGCAGATCACCGCAGCTTTAATAAAAATCTCCATAATTTACAGTCCAAATAAGGATTTTATCAGGTCAAACAGAGACGATATCTCTCTAACCAGCACGACTAAAACAACTACTAATCCCGCTATTGTTGTCATAAGCGCCTGCTCGTCCCTTCCTGAGCGCCCAAGCAGCAAGTTGAGTACCGCTACCAGTATTCCAACTGCGGCTATTTTGAAAATCAGGTCTACATTCACGCTCTATTCTCCTTTGTGTAAATACTCATATGAGTATAATCACAGCAAATATTCCGGCAGAAATCCCAAAAAATGCATGCATTTTTGTATCCCTTTCCCGTTCCTCCTCTGCTCTCTTTAAAAATATCTCCAAGCGCCGCCTGACCCTAGATATCATCTCCGCCTGCTCGCGCACATCGTAGCGGCCCAGGCACAAGCCCAATTCAACCAAAGTTTCAGCCTCTTCAGGCTTTAAAAGCAACTCCTTTGTGGTTTCTACTCCTTCTCTCCATATCGAGTAAAAGGAGCATCTTCCCAAAGTACACATTCCATCAGCAACATTTTCAAACAGTCTGCGGCTCTGCCCAGGCGCATTACGGGACAACATTTCCAGGACTTCTCTCATTGGTGTAAGATGCGAGCATATTTCGCTCTCCATAACATCAAGGGAAGCTATTATTCCCTCCAAATTTCTAACTCTTTCCCTGAGTCGCCTTACACCTCCGTATCCCATTGCAGCTGTTGAAAGTATCATAAGGACTGCCCCAAGAATTCTTATCACAGCACGTCCTCCTTCGTCACCACGTACTCTCTTCTGCCTCTGTTTCTCCTTATTATGACAAAATTGCTGAAAATTTTGTCCTGTAAAAGTCCTCTATATAAGGGACGTCTGGCAAGGTCTTCAATTCCTGTTGCGTGTGCTGTAGCTAAAAGTTCTACACCACAGTTTCTGGCAGATTCGATTGATCTTATATCTTCTGGGGCAGTTATCTCATCCAGTGCAATTACCTGTGGATTCATGCTTCTTAACATAATCATCACAGCTTGGGCTTTTGGGCACGCGTCTAATATGTCTGTACGTCTTCCAACCTTCATCTGCGGCATACCATCGGTTATAGCCGCCACCTCTCCTCGTTCGTCGGCAAGTGACACTCTGAGCCCCTGCCTGTCCACGCTTCCTTCAGAAAGTTGTCTTACAATATCTCTCAGAAGAGTTGTTTTTCCAGCCCCAGGTGGAGCGATAATAAGCGTAGATTTAAATTCGCCACCATTTAGAAGTTCCCCAATAACAACATCCGCTGAGCCAATGATCTCTCTGGAAATTCTTATCGATAGTGATGAAAAGTTCCCAAACCCTTTCATCTTCCCATCATCTGTAAATACGCTGCCTGCCAGTCCAATCCTATACCCTCCTCTTGCTGTAAGGTATCCATTTCTTATCTGTATCGCTGATGAGTACGCTGAGGCTCCTGTTGTAATCTCAACGACTGCATTTATGTCCTCCTTTGTTACAGCATTGCCACCCAATGAAATTTCCCCATCTGGCAGCAGCACTGTAGGAGGCCAGCCGACTCTAAGCCTGAACTCCTCTGCCACCCTTCTGTCACCTCTGACAACTTTTCTTGCACGTTCTCTGATATTGTATGGAAGCAATGATAAAGCCTCGTCATATCTGGATACCTGATATTCTTCATCTACCATTTGTATCCCTCCGGTCTTATGTATCATGTTCCAATTCTATTAAATCTCAATGTGGTATATGACTCGTCCATAAAGTGGAAATTAAAAAAACTGGAGAATCTTTGTCCAGTACCTGTTAATGCAACATTGATAGAAAGAAAAAGCAGATATAGGAAAGGCTCTAATCCTTGCGGATTAGAGCCTTTCCTATATCTGCATATAAGTATCGCATAATTGCACAGTTTTACATCCCAGCATATAATTGAGCAGTTCTGTAAAGCAAAAAGATAGTGCCCAAAATCGACCAATATCTCTATGAAAAAAGCATAAGTTCCCGCTTGCGCTTTTTGGAAAGCCTAAGGCGGCGCACTGTGCCGGAATTTCGTTATTGCACTTCGGGCAGCCCGCCTGTTTGAACAAATAACCAATCTCATGACTTAAAAGACCGTTTAAAAAATATAACGCTGACAAAAGAACAGAAAAAATCCCGCCGAACAGTTGCAGCTCAATGGGATTTATCGTAATATTCCTTGCAGTCTGCCTAAAAGATATCCCTTCAGTTTGATAAAAGGGCCTATTGGGGTGCACCTGTAGCGTAAATCAGGCATTCCTGTCCTAGGGCTGTAAGATAATATTTGGTTGAGGCCAACTCATCATTGGGTAACATATGGTTTAGATCCATTCGATTTACGAAGGCTCTTGTACAGATCTCTCACTTTCAAAAAACATACCCGGCAGCAAAATTACACTGCTACCGGGTATTTTACTTAATCTAATCCGCGGCGTTGCGCGATTTCAGTCACCGCATCGATCATCCACTGGCGATCCTCAGCAAGGATAAATCCTTTTGAAATGGCCTCATCAGTAGACTGAGCCACAAGTCTGCGGTATTCCACAAGGCTGCCATACAACCCTTTCAGCACTTCCTTGGGAAGAGGTTTTGCTGTCCCGAACATCATTTGAATACTCTCACCATCAGCATGATCCGTATAGGATTGGTAGGTGGCTGTGGGACAATCGGCGGCAGGATGGCGGATACCGCCTAAAGCATTACCGAAGGCATCCTTCTGATTGGCAACCAGTGCCATGGTCTTATCGGTGGGTTCAAAGGTCATTCTTGTCTTTATGGGGTCAGCATGCGGCGCGGGAATCCCATATCTTGCCCAATCTGTCAGCGCCTTGAACGCGGCGCAGAAAATTGGCTCATATGGGGTATCGAGAGGCTCCCCGTTTTCCGCAACACCCTCCCACTCCAACGCAACGCCGGCCTTTCTCAGATCTTCCACTAAGTTGTCATAATATGTAAGCAGGGTATATTTTGTGTCATGGGAAGAGCAGGGAATTTGCCAAGTACGGAACTTATACTCTGGCTCATCAGCATCTCCATGCCAAAAACCGGAGCTGCGGTTTTCGGATTCGGTGTTCACCGCAATCAGCGGTTCTTTGGTCACCAGCATATGCGCTCCCCCAGGCCGGCCGCCAAATGCCATCCTGCTACTATGGATGTAGGAATTCAGCACCTTATTCCCCGCACCAGAGCCCGTGTTAAAGTACCCATCAAATAGTGGACCATTGACACAGTTCTCAGGCAGATATGCAAAAGAATTAATGATTCTGGCCAGATAGCTGCCAGACTGGGACCAACCAGCCAAGTATAGCCAGTTCTTTCCGAAGCCATGAATGGGGTTGAGAGGACTTTCATCTTTACGCAATTCTTTGGCCAGATCCACAAGCATATCCCAGAAAAGTCCCAATTCATAGGCCTGCATAAAGTCGAAGGTCGTGGACTCCGGTCCCTTGCGCTCGGGGGTGGGGTTAGCCCAGTTGATGGCCGCATATCTCTCGGGATCAAAACGTTTAAGCGCATCTACTACATGACCTTTGGAAGTGACTCCGATATAAATGTCTCCGTCACGCACCAGTTTGCGCCATGTCAAAATCCAGTCCCGATCTATGTCAAACATCGCGGAAGCGTTAAGTATTTCGATCATCACGTTGCCACTAAACTTTGCTTTGTCAACAGGGCGGCGCACCAAGATACGGGTTGTATAGGGCGCATCCGCTACAGAGACTAAGAGCTTTCCCGCTGCATCTTCATCGTAGATATTGGCTGTACCAGTCTGGAAGAACTCCTCCTCCACATAACCGTACCTACTCAAATCCACTGCACGATCCGCAGAAATAAAGGGATACGAGTTCTCTGTAATGGCGATTTTCTCCATTTTTTGAATCACGATTATCCTCCTTTCAGCCTTTTACGCCGCTGAGCGTGATGCCCTCGGCATAAACTTTTCAAAAATAGGAAAAGCAACATAAGCGGCAGGATTGCCGCAAAGGCAATGGCCATCTGAATTGCCGTAAATTGCAAGGTTGTTGTCTGGACAACTATACTGGCATCTGTAAACAATTGCAGAAATTGTAGACTGCTTTTCACTTCATTTGACAGATTCAGAATACTGCATAAATTCTTGTCTTTAGCTGTATTATAAAGTACGTTGGCCCAGGAATTTCAATAGCTCAAGCCCAAGAAAATACCGATCGTAGCAAGAATAGGCTTCCCTAAAGGTAAAACAACTGGCCGGAAAATACGGAACTGGGAAGATCCATCAATCTCAGCCGCCTCGTGTAACAAAAAAAGGATGCTGGTGGTAAAGTAAGCACACAACATCATAACACTCCAGGCAGACAGGCACATACCCGATAGTATCTGCGCCCATGTCGTATCCATATTCACACCCGATTTATTGTTTACGAGCAGTAAAGCAGTTTTCCTACTGATGCCTGGATCTCTTGCAATGCCAGCATATTTGCCGTATGCACCTCCATAATCTTTATATTGCATTTTCCTTTTGCTCTACAAAAAGTATTGTAGCATTCATTTTAAGCAATACAAGTGTTTTTAAACATTCATAATATTGCTTGTAACATTCCAAAAAATCTGATACGCATCAGCTCGCTAATTTCTCGAAACTTTTTATTGTGCATTTCACTCGGAAAAAAATAAGATGCACTCTGAAAGATATCACAAAAAAGAGAAACGGTGCTACCCCACAAAGGGCGTTACACCGTTTCCCGCCAAAAGCATCCTTAACAGGCTTTTGCTCTCCTGTTTTTATATTTTATTAATTATTATATCAAATTATCTCGGCGCATGTTCCGCCGCTGCAAATTCAGTTTATCAGCAATCATTGCAATAAACTCTGAATTTGTCGGCTTTCCTTTTACACCAGAAACTGTATATCCAAAAAACTTTTGAAGGACTTCCACATCCCCTCTGTCCCATGCCACTTCTATAGCATGCCTGATCGCCCGTTCAACACGCGATGGAGTAGTATTAAATTTCTCGGCAACTTCAGGGTACAAAACCTTAGTGACGGCATTTATCACATCCATGTCGTTTACCGCACATATAATTGCCTCTCTTAAATACTGATAGCCCTTTATGTGCGCTGGGATGCCAATCTCGTGTATAATCTCAGTAACAGAAGTTTCGAGGTCCTGGTCGTCCGAGGCCGTAAATACCTGATTCTTCCAGTTAGGAATAAACTTCGCGGAATGACCGGCAATCTGGCGTATATGCGAGATGATGGAAAAATTATCGCACGGCTTCTGCAAAAAATACGCCACGCCATAATTTACGATTTCCTGTACTACATGGTCGCTGGAAAATGCAGAAACAACGATAGAGGCTGGCCGCTCCTCTCTGGGCATCTGAGATATCCTTTCCAAAAGTCTTAAGCCGTCCAGTTCGGATAAAAATAAGTCTGTCAAAAGTACGTCAGGTTCCAGCTGCTTAATCAGCTCAAAAGCCTTTGCCCCGTTTCCGGTAGACCCTACTACGCTGAGATCGCTTTCAGAGTTCAGGGCATCCGACAAAATAGTTCTAAAATCGTCATTCGCATCTGCAATCAAGATCCTAATCTGTTTTTCCATGGTTTCCTCCGAAAATTATTTTTCTTCCCCCGACAACCTTGCTTATTTACGGCGTTGCAAAGCTCTCAAACCATTGGCTGGTCCAGACATTCAAGAAAGTTTACCATGTTGTACCATTATTTTTAAGATGAAGTCAATTCCTTCCAAAGTTTCAAGCAGTGTACTACCTCTATATCTGCCATTGCTTTACTATATATTACCAATATCTTCCGTATATTTCAATACTTTGCGCCAAAATTTTTTACTTTTTTGTAATAGACCTCAAATAATATCAAATTGTCTACCATCTGAGAAACATAGTGGGTTTTGGACGCATTTTAATTCCCGAAACTATCCCCATTGCCGCAAACATTGTAATAATGGAAGAACCACCGTAGCTAAAAAATGGTAGCGTAAGTCCTATAACCGGTGCGACGCCAATACACATACCTATATTTTCTAATGTCTGAAAAGCAAGCATTGCGGCTATGCCTATACATACCAGCGCCCCCAAATTACTCTGTGACCTGAGGCCCGTCCGTACACATCTGACAATAATTGCAGTTAAAAGCGCAATTATAACAAGGCAGCCTATCATTCCCAGTTCTTCACCGGCTACTGCAAAGATAAAATCCGTGTGCTGATACGGTATTGAGCCTGACTGGGTTTGCGTCCCCTGGTATAACCCTGTTCCGAAAATTCTACCTGATGCAAGAGCCATCTTGCTTTGATTTGTCTGCCAAGTCACTCCTAAACCCGTGGGATCAACAGATGGGTCATACGGGGCGAGTATCCTGTTTCTCTGAGTCTCCGTTAAAAGATTATAAAATATATAGGGCGACGCGGCGGCGAGCACTGCTATTCCGCCCAAAAACCAGTATATCTTTAGTCCGGCAGCAAATAGCATAACTACAAACACAAACAGGTATACCAGTGCTGACCCAAGATCTGACGATGCCCAGACTATCACTCCAAAATTAACAATGAATATAGCTCCTAATATAAGTACGGAAATAGGATGATCAAGTTTATGGCGCTCTTTTAACTGTATAATCACATGGGCAATTGATATAATGAAAATTATTTTGACAACTTCAGCCGGTTGGATTCCTATTCCTCCAAAGCGGATCCATGCCCTGTTTCCTGATTCTTCAGAGCCTATCCATCTTAGTGAGACAATCAACATAATGCCCAGAAACATAAGTAATTTCCATCTACTGGCTATGATATCTATATCGATGACAGAGAAGAGGAAATACAGGAACACACCTAAAATTACGGCGATTATCTGTATATAGACGGAATTCATGGATCCATCATATCTGACGGCACTAGAGATTAGCACTATTCCATATATCGAGGAAATCAGACACAGGGCCAAAAGCAGAGTATCTGATTTTTTTATATATTCTTTTAAAAACGAAAAAAACTTTTTCACAACGAAACTCCGGAGTTTATTCAAATTATACAGAGAAATTCTTTTACAAAAAAATACTAAAATTCACAGTATACTATTCTATTTAGATATTTTACCACTAAAATCCTCTGTCGTAAACATCTACATACACGATTACAGATTAATTAAAAAACTCTTTATCCGCAACTACTGCGGTGGTATAATACTCAAGATACATGATTTCTACATAACGCAGCTATAATCGGAGGATTGCCCATGGTCATCAGAACTGAAAATGAAATAGAGACCGTCGAGGCAGGTAAAAGACTAGGAAAGTCTCTTCTGCCGGGCAGCGTCGTAGCACTCTACGGAGATCTTGGCGCTGGTAAAACCGCTTTTATACGTGGTATTGCCACAGGTTTGGGATTGGATGTCAGAGTTTCCAGCCCTACTTTTACTATTGTCAATGAATATCTAGGCGCAGTACCGCTCTTTCACTTTGATATGTACAGGCTTGGTTCAGCTGAAGAACTCTTTGAAATTGGATGGGATGATTATCTTAACCGAGGCGGCGTATGCGCCGTAGAATGGAGCGAAAACGTCAGCGGCGCTTTTCCCAATAATACTATAACCGTAAAAATTGAAAAGACCGGTGAAAACAGCCGTCAAATAACCTTAACTTTCCCCCAGGAGGTAGAACAAAATGCGTATACTGGCTATTGAATCATCTGCAAAAGCAGCTTCTATCGCAGTTACAGAGAACGGCTCTCTTGTTTCGCAGTTTTTTCAGTCTAGCGCCCTGACCCATTCTAGGACGCTTCTATGTATGGCACAGGATCTCTTATCAAATTTGGAATTAAAACTTTCCGACATTGACTCCATTGCAGTTGCCAAGGGCCCCGGCTCTTTTACTGGTATAAGAATAGGCTTAGCCGCTGCCAAAGGTCTGGCTTGGGGGGCTGATAAACCCATATGCGGCGTTTCTACGTTAGAGGCAATGGCTTGGCACCTCCAGGATCGCACTAATGTGATAGTTTGTCCTGCAATGGACGCAAGGCGAAATGAAATCTATAATAGTAAATTTACTTTCAGCACTTCTGGGGAAATATGTAGACTTGTTGAAGATAGAGCAATTCCAATATCTTTTCTTGTAGATGAGGCAAAAAAAGATAATATGCCGTATTTTTTTGTTGGAGATGGCGCGAAACTGTGCTATAATGAATTTTTAGAGAATGGCCTTCCGGCATTTCTCGCTCCAGAGCCTCTTCTGCTTCAAAGCGCGTGGGGCGTTGCCTGTGCAGCCAGGTTTATCGAGCCAATATCTGCTTTTGATCTGTCTCCAAATTATCTAAGGCTATCACAGGCTGAGCGTGAGCGTCTTGAACGACTAAAGAAAAACTAACAGGAGGAACAATAATGTCAACTCTTCACGTATTGGATCATCCCCTTATCCATCACAAGCTCTCTATTCTCAGGGATAAGAACACAGGTGTCAAGGAGTTTCGAGAGATAGTCGGTGAGATATCTACTCTTATGTGTTATGAGGCCACGCGGGAGCTTCCCACAGTGGAGGTGGAAGTTGAAACGCCCGTAGCTACTGCAAAAGTCAGGGCCCTTGGTGACACAAAAATCACCCTCGTGCCTATCCTCAGAGCCGGTTTAGGCATGGTAGACCCAATGATTAAACTTCTCCCTTCTGCAAGAGTTGGTCATATAGGACTTTTCCGCGATCCGGATACGCATGAACCTATTAAGTATTACTGCAAAATGCCTGACGATATAGCTCAGAGCGCAGTCTTTATTCTCGATCCTATGCTGGCTACTGGTGGTTCAGCATCAGCGGCAATCACTTTTGTTAAGGAATATGGCTGCAAATCCATTGCCTTACTCAACATTATTGCGGCTCCTGAAGGTATAAATGTAATTGAACGTGACCACCCCGATGTAGACATATACGTGGCGGCAGTTGACGATTCTCTTAATGACCACGCCTATATCGTCCCTGGGCTTGGCGATGCAGGCGACAGAATTTTCGGTACAAAATAAGTAAACTATCTTTATTTTAAATATTAAATCCATTTTTATCATAACTAACGGCGGCACAAATATGTGCCGCCGTTAGTTATGATAACTTTTTATTTTACTTAAGCGGTAACTGAAAGCCCCAGCGTGAGTATTTCCTCATTGTCTTTATATATTTTAGAAAAATGGTCAAGTGTGAGCGGGGAGATACAGT
>CALWYO010000059.1 GCA_944385785.1 uncultured Oscillospiraceae bacterium
TGGCAGAGAAGGTACGGGATTCGGTGAGAACTCCGCTGTTGGGGAACATGCCATAGGCCTCGGCCATCTCACGGACAGTTATGCCGTAAGTCAGCTGACCCATAGCTAATGGAGCGTAATCGCAGTCGGCAGAGTCGAGATTAAGCCCCAGATCATTCGTCAGGAAACTGTAGGACGTCTGTACGCCAAGATCGTCCAGTACCTGGGCGGCTACTGTGTTTATTGAACTTATAATTGCCTGACGTATTGTGACGGGCCCCCTGTTGGAGTAGTCGTCATTATTTGGGAACCAGCTGGTACCGCTGAGTACAATGTCGGCTTCGTCCTCATAAACGGTATCAGGAGAAATTACCCCTAAATTCATTGCCGGCGCATAGCAGGAGAGCGGCTTGAATGAAGATCCAGGCGGCCTGCGGGACTCGGTGGCGCGGCTCTCCAGCAGGTTGCCGACCTTTTCGCCCACACCACCGGCCAAAGCCACAATATCACCGGTGTAGGGATCGGTTATAACGATAGCCGACTGAAGCTGCTGCTCAGAACCTGTTGTGGCAGGTATCTGTGTCAGATCCTCATATATAAGGTCGACAGCGTCCTGTATATCCTTGTCCATAGTACAGTATATGGAGTAACCGCCGTTTCTGAGAAGATAGGCGGCGCTGTCTCTTGAAATGCCTCTGGACTCCGCCAGAGCAGTTGTCACATCGTCAATGACAGCTTCCGCGAACCAGGAGTAAACCTGACTGTCCTCCTGATTCTCACGGTTAAATGCAAAATTCAGCTCTTCCGCCTTTGCAGCGTTGCACTCTTCCTCAGTTATATAACCCTGTTCCAACATCTGATCAAGTATAAGTTCTTGGCGCGCCTTGTTTCTTTCGGGATTGACCCTGGGGCTATATAGCGACGGGTTGTTGGTTATTCCCACAATTGAGCATATTTCCGCCAGCGTCAGATCAGATACGTCTTTATCGAAGTAGTACCTCGCCGCGGCGCCGATTCCCCGGTTGCCGTGGCCAAAGAACGCCACATTCAGGTACCAGGTGATTATCTCCCATTTTTCATAGTCCTTTTCCAGCTCAAGAGCGCGGAATATCTCTGTGAGCTTTCGCTGAACAGTGACGTCGTCATATCCGGTGACATTTTTAATTACCTGCTGTGTTATTGTAGATCCGCCGAAGGTGTCTTTCATGCCCAGGAACATGTTGACAAAAGCACCCACAGTGCGGTACCAGTCAACGCCGTTGTGCTTGTAGAAACGCTGGTCTTCGATTGCCACAACAGCGTGTTCCAAGTTTGCTGGAATATCCTCATAGTCAACCCAGTAGCGGGTTTCAGTGTTCAAAATAGAGCAAAGTTCCCGATAGTTCCCGCTGGAATCCTGATAGTAAATAACGCTTGTCTCACTGAGAGAGTAGTCCTCCAGGGTTATACCCAGATCTGAATTTACCAGATTTGTCTTCACATATATGACAAATATACAGGCAAGCATTGCTCCGGTTGTTATCATAATCAACAGGAAGATACCGAGTATTTTGAGGACAAGCCGAACGATATGTCCGGCGCCGGAGGCGCCGGCTTTTGCCGCCTTGGCCGCTTGCTTTCTTCCAAATTTGCTCAAAATCTGCACCTCGCTTTTCGCAGAATGTCAAGGGGCGAGAGCCCCGCATGTTCACTTATTTACAATATTCCTAAACTACACTATTCTATCACACTTTGTCAATCCTTTGTACTATGTAACAGGATGTTTACAGATGCTTTTGTATATGTGTGGGAAATATGGGAATAATCCATTTGAAGCAATAATATGGAAAAGAGGGGATGAATTTGAAAAGCCGGATTTGGATATTAGGCGGACTTCTATCCATATCACTATTATTAGCAGTTTTTTCTACGGCCGCTGTATTTGCTTTTGAACCGGATGCTGCTGCGTCCAGTGAAAGCGCGTCAACGCTTGCAGGTGAAACAAACAATACGATGTCCGACAAATATGTAATTGCCGATGAAAATGGAAAAATCGGAGTATACTATATGGGTGAGCTGATATATCTGACAGACATATCTACCACAGGACTAAGAGCAGTAGACAGAGACCTGTTGGGACGGGGAATAGAAACGTCATCCTATGAAGATGTGCTCAGACTTTTAGAAGACTTCGGTTCATAACAAAAAAAGGATTTTACATTTATTTTATAGTTCCGGCCAAATATGCTTGATTTCTTCTCCTGCATAGGATAGAATATAGACATAAGAAAGGACTCGGAGGAGAGCCATGAGCAAAGGATTCGGCAAGGACTTCATTTCTATCAGTGATGAGGAAGGCAACAACTATGAATTGGAGCACCTTGACACAATCGAAATGGACGGAGCCTACTATATGGCGTTTCTGCCTGCGGATATTTCTGAGGACAGCGAGGACTACGGAATAGTCATTCTTAAAAGCGAGAAAGGTGAGGATGGCGACGACTACCTGGTTGTACCTGAGGACAATGAGGCGGAACGTGCCTATGAGCTTTTTATGAGCGAACTGTTTCCTGAGGATGAGTAGTCTTTAATTTAGTATTATTTTTTAATATTGTTTGACTGGTCATATCAGACGACCCTGCGGTGTGCGTGATAGGCCCGTTTAAACCCACATCTCTCATAAGGGACGCCAATCTCTCCCAGCGGATTGCAGGCCTCCCGGCGGCGTCAGCCGTGCGGAAGTTGGAAGCGAGGAAACCGGAAGGAAGCGACCCACCTGCATATACAGTGCAGGTTATAAATGGGTTTACACGGCATCTGCGGGGCGTCTGTTTTTTTGCGAAAAATTTAATGCATAGTCCTTGGGATTTCTTGATTTTATATGAGCAAAGTGTTAAAAATAATTAAAATAAGTTTTCTTACACTTGCAAGATACGGGGGTTTCGGCTATAATATGCTTTCGTAACCAGTTTTTCTGGAAAAGCCGTCGCTAAAGCGGCCACAGCAAAGTAAAGGAATGATAAGATTATGAGCGCGTCACAGGATAAGAAATCACGCCAGGATGGCGGTTCCGCCAAGGGAGCGCGACTCCAGGCAAGGCAAAAGGAGCTGCAGGAGAAGAAAAAACTGCGTAATAAGGTGATAGCAGTTGTTGCGGTTCTTGCCATTCTTGTTGCGTTTGTCCTGGTGTTTAATTCAGACCTCCTGTATAGCGGTGTCACAGCGATAACAATTAATGGCCGCGACTATACGGTGACAGATTTTAACTATTACTACATTTCCGCCATTTCCAGCTATCAGCAGGAGATGGAAAATATGTATGGAAGTTATTACGGTATGATGATGCCCACGTTTACTATCCCGCTGCGCGACCAAA
Source organism: uncultured Oscillospiraceae bacterium (assembly GCA_944385785.1). Taxonomy (GTDB): domain Bacteria; phylum Bacillota; class Clostridia; order Oscillospirales; family Oscillospiraceae; genus RUG626. Next base: position 3,335 of record CALWYO010000059.1, read on the forward strand.
GTTATGAAAGCGATGCTGGCGATACTTGGGCGGACTATTTTACAGATATTGCTTTTGATACGATGCTTGAGGTATCCATGCTCTGCGACAAAGCAGAAGAAGCCGGCTATGAGCTCACTGATGATGACGTGGAGCGGATAGAGGACCTGATGGCTACACTGGAGGCACAGGCCGAAGCCAGCGGCTATGCCAATCTTGGTTCATACATGGTGTATAATTATGGAAAAGGCATGACAGAGGAGATATACCGTGAGAACGTCACAAGGCGAGTCCTGGCCGAGTCTTACTCCCAGAGTGTGTATGACGCCAATTCATACACTGAGGAGGAGCTGAACACATTTTACGACGAGAATAAGGACCTCTATGACTTTATAACTTACCGCAGGTATTTTGTAGAAGCTGATATTGTTGAGGATGACGAGTCAACAGAAGAAGATGAGACTGTTGATTTTGAAACGGCTATGGCGGAGGCTTCAGCCATTGCTGAGGATTTTGTGGCCAGTGTGACTGACGAGGCGTCTTTTGCCGAGAAAGCAAGAGAAGTGGCAGGTGACTCTTCCACCACATATGAGGATGATGACGCCACGCTCTACACTGAATCCGGAGAAAATATTTCCGATACCTATAGCGATTGGCTTCTGGACGAGTCACGCCAGGAGGGAGATATATGCTGCATATCCACCGGCAGCGAGGAGTCGGCGTCCAGCAACGGTTACTATGTCCTATATTTTGTGGGCCGTGATAATAACGAATATAACTCTGTAAGCGGATACTATGCCCTTATGGTGCCTGAAACAGTTAATGAGTCCGATTATGAGTCCACAGAAGAATATGAAGCCGCTGTGGAAAGCGCGAATACTTCCGCGGAGTTTATTCTTCAGCAGACTCTTGACGCGTACACCGCTGGAGAGCAGACTTACGACGGGTTTGTAGAGGCATGCTCCACATACGCTTCTAACTTCTCCGCTTACGGCGAAATTGATGAACTTGGCGTCAATGACTTGACTTATGAAGCTATGTCTGATTGGTTCTTCGATGATTCCAGAGAAGAGGGCGATGTTGAAATTATCCAGGATGAGGAAAGCGGCGACTATTTACTCCTTTATTATTCCGGAGAGGGCAGGATATATGCCGACAGAATAGCGGATTACCATATGCGGCAGGATGACCATGAGCAGTGGATTAATGAAAATCTTGAAGGCTATTCCGAGAGTTCTAACTGGCTTATGCATTTTGCCAGGAAAATAGGCGCTGTGGGAGCGTAAAAGATCTAACCACGGATTTTAGCGGCAGGGCTGATGCTCTGCCGCTGTATTTATCACCGGTTATTGTTGAAAGGGTTTTAAAAGTGCGGGAAAATAAGGGAGCAATGGCGGCGCTTAAGGCCGCTTTTCCATACACTGTACCGATATTTGCCAGCTTCTGGTTTCTGGGAATAACATATGGCATATACATGAACGTATCTGGCTTTTCTTTTTGGTATCCATTTGTAATGAGTGCTATAATATTTGGAGGTTCCCTGGAGTTTTTGGCCGTAAACATGCTGCTTTCTCCTTTTGCACCTCTGGAGACTTTTCTGGTATCGCTTATGATACAGGCGAGGCACCTCTTTTACGGGATAGCCATGCTGGATAAATATAGAGGTACGGGATTTAAAAAGCCGTATCTCATATTCGGTATGTGTGATGAGAGCTTTTCCATAAACTATTCTGCGGAGATACCGGAAAATGTAGACAGGGGATGGTTTATGTTCTTTGTCACATTATTGAATCATATATATTGGGTTTCAGGAGCTACATTAGGAGGACTGCTGGGATCCGTTATTGAGTTTAACACAGAGGGGCTCGGCTTTGTTATGACTGCCATGTTTGTGGTCATACTGCTGGAGCAGCTGTTAAAGGAGAAACGCCATTATACCGCCGTGATTGGGCTGGTGGTTTCTGCGGCGTGTCTTATTGGATTCGGCTCAGATTCATTTCTGCTACCGGCAATGGGTGGAATACTTCTGCTTCTGACGGCCTTCAGAAGGCCGATAGAGAAAGCCGGTGATATCTTATGATGACGTTGGGCCAGCAGTTTATTACTATAGGCATGTGCGTGCTTGGGACTATGCTTACGAGATTTTTACCGTTCCTGGTTTTTTCTGATAAGAGACCGACACCGAAATACATACAGTATCTTGGCCACGCGCTGCCGCCGGCGATATTTGCAATGCTGGTGGTGTATTGCCTTAAAGACGTAGAAGTAGTATCTGGAAGCCACGGGATTCCGGAATTGATTGCTATGGTGGTTGTTGTAATTTTGCATCTGTGGAAGCGAAAAATGCTATTATCCATAGCGGCAGGCACAGTACTGTATATGCTGCTTGTACAGACAGTATTTTGAGAGTGGGGCGGATAATATGGAGAAGCGTCTTGTGGATATGCTCAGAGGGTATACCTGCTCTGACAGCCTTCCAATGCATATGCCGGGGCACAAGCGTAATCCCAAGTTTGACTGGCTTGTTCCTCTGGGAGAAGCTCTGGATATTACAGAGATATACGGTTTTGATGATTTAAACGACCCTGAAGGGATATTTCAGAACTTGGGCCTCCTGGCGGCGGACGCGTGTGGGTCGGAGCTTGCAATACCAATGGTAAACGGCAGTACCGGTGGAATTCTGGCGGCTGTAAAAGCTGCCCTGCCACATAGAGAAGCAATGCTGATAGCCAGAAATTGTCATAAAGCTGTATATAACGCTGGAGAACTTTTTGCAGATGATATAGAATTTGCTATGCCAGCATTTTCAGACAGATGGGGAATATGCGGCTCTATAACTCCGGAACAGGTGAAAAATGCTTTGGAAGAGCACGGAGATATAAAGCTGGTGGCAATTACAAGCCCTACTTATGAGGGCATTATAAGCGATATCGGGGCAATTTCGGAAGTGTGTCACAGATACGGCGCTGTACTGCTGGTTGACCAGGCCCACGGCGCCCATTTAGGCTTTGGAGGATTTCCGGAGAGGGCCACAAAACTTGGCGCTGACATTGTTGTGGAGAGTCTCCATAAGACCCTGCCGTCTTTGACACAGACGGCCCTTTTGCATCTTTCCGGAAATTTGGTGGACCCAAGCGAACTTAAAAGATGCGCCGCGATATTCCAGTCCAGCAGCCCATCTTACCTGCTGTCGGCATCTGTAGACGGATGCGTCAGATTCTTGACTGAGCATGGAGACGCGGAAGCCGATAGCTGGCTGAAGAATTTAAGAGACTTTTACAAAGCTGCTGAAAGCCTAACCAGGCTTAAGGTGATGAATCCTGAAGAGCCCGACGCGGCTTTTTTTAAACATGATCCGTCGAAGATTCTTATATCCTGCGCCGATGCAGATATTAGCGGGCCGGAACTTATGGAAAGGCTCAGAGATGAATTTAAAATTGAATTGGAGATGGCCTCGGCAGAATACGTTCTGGCCATGACAGGTATGGGCGACACAAAGGAGAGCCTGAGACGATTATTTACCGCGTTGACGTCTATAGATAGGGGACTTAAACCATCGAGTAGAGTGAGAGGTGTCTTTTCCCTTTGCCTGCCGGAGCGGGACATGCCGATAAATGAGGCGCTGATAAAAGATAAAATTGACGTTCCAATGTCAGCGGCAGCTGGACGTACGGCAGGAGAATATGTGTGGACTTATCCGCCTGGTATCCCGATGATAGTTCCTGGAGAAAAAGTGGATGAAAGGATGCTTCAGCTTTTTTCCAACTTGCGTTGTGACGGTGTAATACTCCGCTCTACATCAGGCAAAGTTCCGCAATTTCTGCGTTGCCTCGACAATAGCAAAAGTTTTTAAGTACCATGCTATTGACCTGCAAATAAAACTATTGTACAATGGGTGCGAAATGAGAAGCAGTGAAAGGGGGTACACCCATGAAGCGTATAGTTACTATCGAGACTCGTGATCTGGCCTGCAGCGCGGTAAACGGCGGTTGCGGCGAGTGCCAGACTTCTTGCCAGTCTGCCTGCAAGACCTCCTGCGGAGTTGCAAACCAGCTGTGCGAGAACAGGGAAGAGAAGTGACCTTCTCATGGCGGAATCACCGCTTGCGCCCCAGGCGCAGGCGGTATTTTTTGCCTGAAAGCCATATTTTGTGAGGTGTCCCTTTTGATACATCAGTATAAATTAAACGGATACAATATAGTTCTGGACGTTTACTCAGGCGCTGTCCATGTGGTGGACGATGTGGCGTACGATATAATCGGGATGTTTGAGGATACGCCCAGGGAGAAGATAGTCTCTGCGATTTTAGAGAAGTACGCTGGGCGTCCTGACGTGACGGCAGAAGAGGTGGAGCAGTGTATTGACGATGTGGAAACACTTAAATCTGCCGGAAAACTATTTACTCAGGATACATATGAAAATATAGCCTCTGACTTTAAAAGCCGCTCAGATGATATAAAGGCGCTGTGCCTGCATGTAGCGCATACATGTAATCTTAATTGCGAGTACTGCTTTGCGAGTCAGGGCAAATACAGTGGCGATCGAGCAATAATGAGCTTTGAAGTGGGAAAACAGGCATTGGATTTTCTGGTTGAACACTCAGGCAGCCATGTAAATCTGGAGGTGGACTTTTTCGGCGGAGAGCCGCTTATGAACTGGGACACGGTAAAGCGCCTGGTGGAGTATGCCAGAAGCATTGAAAGAGAGCGTGGAAAAAAGTTCAGATTTACTCTTACCACCAACGGCGTCCTGGTAGATCAGGATGTAATCGAGTTTTCAAACCGCGAGATGCACAATGTGGTTATGAGCCTGGATGGCCGCAGGGAAGTGCATGACAGGTTCCGACGGGACTATGCCGGAAACGGAAGCTATGATAAGGTTGTGCCGAAGTTCCAGGAGTTTGCAAAGGCGCGAGGCGACAGGGAGTATTACATCCGAGGCACATATACCCATTATAATACTGATTTCACACAGGACATATTCCACATGGCAGATCTGGGATTTACGAAATTATCCATGGAGCCTGTGGTGTGTTCTTCTGATGACCCGTGTGCTCTGACCGAGGATGATCTGCCGGTGCTCTTTGAACAGTACGAGATACTTGCAAAGGACATGCTTCGCAGAGAGCGTGAAGGCCATCCCATAACCTTCTATCATTATATGATAGATTTGAAGCATGGACCATGCATATATAAGCGTATATCGGGATGCGGCTCAGGGACTGAGTATATGGCCGTAACGCCATGGGGTGACTTATATCCATGCCATCAGTTTGTGGGCGACCAGCGTTATCTCATGGGAAATGTATGGGACGGCGTGCAGAATAAAGATCTTAGAGATGAATTTAGAAAGTGCAATGTGTATGCAAGGCCAGATTGCGGTGACTGCTGGGCCAAACTTTACTGCTCTGGCGGATGCCCTGCCAACGCGTATCATGCGACTGGCAGTATTACGGGGACATATGATTACGGTTGCAGGCTGTTCCGTAAGAGAATGGAGTGTGCCATAATGATGGAGGCGGCAAAGAGCTTAAGGGAAAACGGCTGAAGTATAGCAGTATGGTCTTTGAGCTTGCTGAATATTAAGAAACTAAACATACGCCGGAGGGTTATGCGTCCGGCGTATGTTTTTGTTTCTACCTGTATTCCTTTATGCCGTTTTAAATTTTCAAGGCAATTGCGGAATTAACTTTGTTGTATGATTTAAGGAGCTGCTATGTGTCTAAGTTATAGCAGCCTTCATAACTGGCATTGTACTTTTTCGAAAAAAAGGCTTATTCTTTATGTAATATTGTATATTTATGTATGGTGTACTAAGGGGAAAACAGTAAATTTGTATAAAATTATAAAGATAGCTATTTTAATTGGCGGCATATTGTTAATGGCCTTTGGAATTAGCGCCTGCGGAAAACGAGGTGCAGATGAGAATGTGTTTCCGTCTCAGGATGTTCAGTGGGACACAGCAGTTCCTGATTCATCGAATGACACAGATAAGGGGACTCCGGAATTACAGATGGACGATTTTTATGTTACGGAAGGCAGCGAGATCTACAGAGAATTTGTCCTGGATAATATTCTTCACACAGAGGAGCAGGGAGACATACACTTTAACCTTTATGTACCTGAGAGCTACGATGGCAATACGCCCTTTGCCCTGTTTATAACGCTGCCGGGATATGAAGGGCTTTACTTTCAGGGAGTGGGGCAGAACCTTAAATCTGAGGCTTTTGCCTTTGAGGCGCAGGAGTATAATCAGGAGATGATTATATTGGCCCCGCAGCTTAGTGACTGGGGCGAAACCTCGACAGACCAGACGATTCTTCTCACAGAATACTATATTGAAAATTACAATATAGATCCGGATAGAGTATATCTGCATGGTATGTCCGGCGGAGGAGAGACGGGCTCTATCGTTATGGGAAAGCGTCCGGAGCTATATGCGGCATATCTGGCGACAAGTACGTGCTGGGACGGTGACCTGGAAGTCCTGGCACAGGCGCGCACTCCGGTTTACATGGCGATTGGCGATGAAGACAGCTATTATGGTCCGGAGCCTTTGACTGAGGCTTATCAGCAGCTTTACTCAACATACAGAGATATGGGGCTTACGGAGAGGGAAATTGACGATATACTCGTTTTAGACATAAGGAGCCAGGAGTTTTTCAGCGAATATGGATTTCAGGATCAACATGCTGGGGGACAGGCTTTTGCGTATGACAGCCGCGCTATGGGCTGGCTTTTCAGCTGGTAAGACATATAAGCGACTCCTTAGATGATAGATTAGGAAGGAGTGAGAGAAAATGGGACATCTTAATGAGGAATCCGAGATAAAAAATGGCACCAGTGAATATACTGTCGCCACACCATCAGATTTTCCAGAAGAGTACAATTATGGAACAGGTGTACATGGCAGATGGAGCGAAGAAGTTATACACCGGCATCTTCCAGAACCTAAAGATGAAGCGACAGTTTTGAATGCGTTGCCGGATATTGAGCATATTGAGGCGCTGTATCTTTGGGAGAAGGGCAGGGCTCCTGCTGTAACAAGGTTTTCCGAAATTACTGGCGGCAGGTATTTTGACATGCCCGATTTTCGCCCGTATGTAACATCTATACCTTTAAAAGAGGGCGTACCTGCAAAGGGAGCCGTAGTACTGCTGGCAGGAGGTGCTCTGCAGATAAGGGCAAACTATACTGATACCCTGCCCACTGCTGGCCATCTGAGGGAATTGGGCTACAGGCCTTTTATCGTAGATTATCGCCTGTACCCATATACACAGGCTGAGGGGGCTCTGGATGCTGCGCGCGCTGTCAGGTTTATACGTAAGAATGCTAAAGCCTATGGAATTGAACCGGACAATATTGCGGTGGTGGGATATTCTGCCGGAGGGCTTATTGCCGGAGAGTACTTTCTCAACTACTACGGGGATATCACAGGTACGGCTCTTGATCCGAAATATGTACCTGATTCACTGGACAGCATTCCAACTAAGGCTGCTGCCGCAGGGATGATATACTCATTTTATGGCCGGCTCAGCGTTGCGGAACTGGATAGAAACAAGCTGAGAGCAGGGAACATTCCGCCTACTTTCTACTGTTATGGCACAGAAGACCCGCTCTATCGGCAGATAGAAGCGCAGTATGAGGTCATGCAGGAAATAGGAGTTAAAACCAAGCGCATAGTTTTGCAAAACTGGCCGCACGCTTTTGGTGGAGACGGAGGCTGGATTGGTGACTTTGCCGGCTGGATGGAGAAAGTTTTTTCGGTCTGATTGAATTTCATGTGATATGCCGGACGTAAATTACATTCTGCTCTGAGGTCATTTGCCAAAGAGAGAAAATATTTATTAAAATTGGAGGAGAGATAATATGAAAGAAAAGCTGTTGGAGCTTTCGGAAAAGTTCTGGAATGCCATGGAGCACTCTGATGAAGCTGGTATGCGTGCGGTTGCCGATCCACAGTGCAACTTTGTCCATATTGGAGTTACCTGTAAGCTGGATAAAGAGATAGAATTCTACACAAGCGGAGCTTTCCAGCCTACGGAACTTGTATTCAATAGCAAAGATCCGCAGATATTTGGTGACACCGGTATTGTAATAACGGACTGCAACTATGGCCTTTTGCTGGGCGGTAAGCCCACAACCCATCATTTTGCAGTCACAGAGGTTTACAGCAAAATGAACGGAGAATGGAAGCTGGTGTCCTTCACTTTTACCGCACTGGTCTATTGATATAGTCTCTATGATGATAAAGCTCCGGCAGACATAAATTGTCTGCCGGAGCTTTATTTTGACGCCCCTTGGGATAAAAGGCCGAAATTTACATTATATGTTCCTCGGCGCAGTCATCCAACACACGCATGCCCATTTTCTTTTTTGAACCGGTACGGAATTTTGCTATTCCCGTAGAGTCAAATTTTGAACACAGGCGTATTTCTGGATTGAGTCTCATGCTGTCAGACATATCCATTGCCCGCGGTGCAGGTGCGGGCGCCGGGCCTTTGTGTTTTTTCTTTGACACAAAAATCACCCCGATATCATTATTACCGAATATAATCAGCTTATTATATACAAATAAGTACAGAAAAGGTAAAAGTCTCTTTTTAAAAATACTCGGAAGGTATATTTGACTTTACTATATGTTGGATGATAATATAATAAATAAAAAATTTTAAATTCAAAATGTGATTACGTTTTTCCGCTTTACATCAGAGACCGGCTTACACAGGCGTTGTGTGTTGCAGAGCTGGTTTTTGGTGTTTTTGCGAAGGGAGATATTGACGTGGAAATAAGGGCATATAAGGGACTTCCTGAAGAGGCTATGGACATACGGGAAGAGGTTTTCTGCAGGGAACAGGGATTTAAGGATGAATTTGACCAGATTGATGAACATGCGACTCATTTGCTGCTTTTCGATGATGGGCACGCTGTAGCCACCTGCCGTATATTTGCCGGTGATGAACCTGGGGAGTTTATTTTGGGGAGGCTCGCTGTCCGAAAGGCTTTCAGAGGCAGTAAACTTGGAGCGGCAATTATAGCCGGAGCGGAAAAAGAAGCCCTGCGGCAGGGGGGAGCGGTTATAAAACTCCATTCACAGATGCAGGCGAAAGGATTTTATGAAAAGCAGGGATATGTTGCTTACGGTCCTGTAGAACCGGACCAGGGCTGTCCCCATATATGGATGAAGAAAGAACTCTCAGAAGGAGCGCAGGCGTGAATATAAAAACCGGCCGCGGCAGTATAACGGCTGAGCTTATATCTTTCAGCCTGCCTCTTATACTCAGCGGCATACTCCAGCAGCTCTATAACTGGGCTGACGCCTTTGTGGTAGGCAACGTGGAGGGGGAACTGGCGCTGGCGGCAGTTGGCTCCACCACAAGTATAATAAATTTTTTCCTATCGCTGATAACAGGGTTTACCCTGGGGCTTAATATCCTGTTCGCACACAGGTCTGGCAGCGGAGAGACTGCGGGTATACACCGCATCTTACGCAGTTTTGCTGTACTTTTAGGCGTGGTGTTTTTAATTGCGGCCTCCATGGCGGCATATTTTGCACCACAGATATTGACACTTATGGATACGGCCCCTGACGCTTTTGACATGGCTGTGGATTACCTGACAATAGTGCTTTTCGGCCTTCCATTCCTTGGGGTATATAATGTATACTCCGCGGCTATCAGGGGCATGGGAGATAGCCGTGCTCCGTTTTTATCTGTACTGATAAGCTCATGTGTTAATGTTGGCCTGGATATACTCCTGGTGGCTGTAGTCCACTGGAGCGTCGCAGGTGCGGCAATTGCAACAGTCGTATCCCAGGCGGCAATGGCGGTGTTCATAGTCGCCTATGGTGATAGAAAGTATGACGTTTTACGTTTTGGCTTTAAAGATGGAATTATAAATAAGGACGCTTTAAAAGACGGTGTGCGTCTTGGGTTTCCTCCAATGGTCCAATCAGGCGTTACTGCCTTTGGGAACATGGTGCTTCAGAATTTTATGAACGGCTTTGGCAGTCAGACAGTGGCAGCCATAACAACAGCTTATAGGGTAGATTCAATTGTACTGCTTCCGATAATTAATCTGGGCTCAGGCATATCTACGCTTGTTGCCAGAAGTCACGGATCAGGCGACATGGGAAGGGCAGGCAGGATACTGAAGGTAGGGGCAGTGCTTATGGCCTTAGTATCGGTTCTGATGACAGTTCTTGTTATACCCTTTGGAGGTTCGATCATCAGTCTTTTCGGTGCTGGAGCGGAGGCAGTGGAAATAGGCAGTGAGTTTTTCAAACGCTTTGCCAGTTTCTACATAGTGTACGGTATGGCTATGGCCATAAGAGGCTACCTGGAAGGCCTTGGAGACGTTCTATTTTCAAGCATGGCCGGTATATCTGCATTGGCTCTTCGTATATTGCTCTCATATACTACGGTTTCTGTATTTGGCACTATGGTAATTGCCTATAGCGAAGGGTTTTCATGGATACTTCTGCTGGTGCTATATGTTTCAAGGTTTCTGTGGAAAAGAAAGAAGATAAAAGAGCATCCATAATCTGTACCTTTTATATCTGCGGCGATATGTGGGCAGCCATGATAAACTCTACCGCGTGGACAGTGGGCATAGCCGCGCAAAGTCAGCGGGTGGCCCTTATAAGCAGGGAGAGATTTCAATTTACCCTACCTGCACCCACCATTAGGAGACCAGAAAGGGGCGTGGCCTCTTTTTGAAAACACCAATGTATGGCAATATACCAGCGCATGGAAAAATAAACAAAAGCCCAACGCAGCGGGTATGCATCTTCTTTGCAAGCAGGACCCGCTGTATTGGGCTCTCATTTTTTCAGGAAGAAGAAATATTCTGCAACGGCAGCAATAGCTTTTATTATTTGCCGCAGTATGGAAGGTTAAATATTGTTGGCTATTTCAAAAGCGTCCCATATGGCGTACATGATGTTGCTGACCTGACGGGCGTCCCCCAGAAGGTAGAGCTCCGGAACATCAAATTCCAGCTGACGATAAAGGGAATCCTCGGCTTTATAACCAATGGATAAAATAACGCTGTCGCATGGTATCTCCTGGATACCTCTCTCCGTCTCTGCAAGAAGAGTGGAGCCGTTAAAGCCTTTTACTTTTGCACCGGTAATTATGTCAACTCCACTGTAAGGAACAAGACGCTCCAGCATCTCTTTGTTTGCAGAGCAAAGAGGGCCATTCTGCCGAAGTATTTCGGGAAGGGCTTCAACTATAGTGACTTTTTTGCCCTGCTGTGCAAGCCAAAGCGCTGTTTCACAGCCAACAAGGCCGCCGCCGACTACTACTGTGGCGTTTCCGCAATCTTTTTCCTGCGTCAGAACCTGCGCCGCAGTATAGACCTTATCGTCACTGCCCAGAGTAAGTATTTTCGGAGTAGAACCGGTGGCGATTATCACAGCGTCATAATCAGCCGAAAGCACGTCTTCCCGTGCGACGGTGGTGTTCAGGTGTACAGGTACGCATAGAACCTCCATTTGACGTGCATACCAGCGGGCAAGGGCCAGATCGTCGCATTTAAAGTCGGGTGAGCCGCCGGGAATCAGATTGCCGCCAAGCTGTTGATTTTTCTCAAATATCTCCGGCCTGTGACCGCGTATAGCCAACACTCTTGCCGCCTCGCATCCTGCGACTCCACCGCCGACTATCATAACGCGCTTGGGCTTTAAGACGGGATTATATGCAGTTACCCGCTCACGAGCTGCCTGGGGATTGACAGCACAATTTATCATTGAATAATGCTGTATCCTGCCCATGCAACCCTCTTGGCAGGATATGCAGGGGCGTATTTCGTCTATGCGTCCAGCGCGCAGCTTGCTGACATATTCAGGATCAGCAAGAAGAGGCCGTCCCAGGTTTACTATGTCGCAGTCCTTGTTTTCAAGAGCTTCCAGAGCCATGTCGGGGTCATCCATGCGGCCGGCGCACAGGACGGGTACGTCTACAACCTCTTTAACCATGTGACAGTACTTTCTGAAAAGCCCTTTTTCCTGGTACATCGGCGGATGCGCCCACCACCAGGAGTCGTATGAACCCACGTCCACGTCGAGAGCGTCGTAGCCGTATTGGACCAGGAGTTTCGCAGCCTGTAGCCCTTCATCAATATCACGGCCCTTCTCCTGAAAATCCTCTCCGGGGAGTGCGCCGTCGCGCCAATCCTTAATCATGCTTTTCAGGCCGAAACGCAGTGATACGGGGAAATCTCTGCCGCAGCGGGATTTTATTTCTTCCACAACTTCTCTGGCAAAGCGGAGCCTGTTTTCAAGAGAGCCGCCGTATTCGTCATTTCGTAGATTAAACATCGAAATGGCGAACTGGTCAAGCAGATATCCCTCGTGTACAGCGTGTATCTCCACACCGTCAAAACCTGCTCTCATGGCGTTGTAAGCTCCGTCACCAAAGGACTTTACTATACTGTGTATTTCCTCTACCGTCAGTGGCCGGCAGATTTTGTCCAACCATCTGTGGGGGATGGCGGATGGAGCCACCGGTGGAAATTCGCCCAGATTTGTAGGGATGGTTACACGTCCAAATCCGGCTGACATCATAAGGAAAATTTTGCTGCCATAGGCGTGGACTCGCTCTGTCATTTCCTTACTTGTCCGCACAAAATGCACCGGATTGTATGTGGAATTAGGGCAGTTTGGCATACTCTGCTGTTCTACTTTGCAGTCGGAGAAAGTGACGCCGGTTATTATGAGACCGGTTCCGCCCTTTGCCCGCTCAACGTAGTAGTCGATACCGCGCTGGTTCCAGCCGCCCTCTGAGTCAGATAGTCCCAGGGGACCCATAGGAGCCATGGAAAATCTGTTTTTGATTAGGCACTTGCCTATGTTTACCGGAGTGAATAGTTCTTTATAACGCATGTGCTGCCTCCTGATAAAAATTTACTCTCACAATTTACCTTACCAGACCCGATGTAATGGGACAGATTTACAATATAAGTATAGTGGAATTATCTCTGTGGTGCAATCAAAAAAAACGCTACATGGGATAAGCCAGATTGACAATACTCGGCCTTACGGGTATGATAATTACAAATAGACATTTTGAAAATCTATCAGATTATGGAGGTGCCATTATGGGCAAACTTGCGAAAGGTATACATCATGTATCGCTAAAACCTGGCGATCAGGAGACATTTGATAAAGCCGTTGCCCTATACAGGGATATATTTGGCATGGAGGAGCTCCGCTCCGGCGACGGCAGGGCAATGCTGGATACAGGCGCCGGATGTGTAGAGATTTCACTCGGAGAGGGATCAAACTCTTTAGGGGCGGTGAATCACTTTGCCATTGCCACAGACTATGTGGACCAGATTGTAGAGAAAGTGCGTGAGGCTGGATACAAGATTACAGTCGAACCTCGCGGCGGAGGTGAATCCAAGGTCCGAATAGCCTTTTTCCAGGGTCCATGCGGGGAACTTGTGGAACTCTATCAGGAGAAGGACTTATAAAATATGCTTCAGGATATCGGGGAAAAAGAGTATCACTGCGAATATTTGCCAACAGCACCTGACTTGGACAGGGACTATCTTCTGGCATTTAATAAAGGAAGAATACTACTTATTTCCAGGGAGAATTGGCTGATCCCAAAATTGGCGCAGATGCCAGGGGAAATGGACGTCTCCGCGTTGCAATTTGCTTTTAAAATTTCCGGTGTATCTTTCTTTCTATACATGAAAGAGGATCTTGTGGAGACAGAAGAACTGAAGTACACTGGACTGAATATGCTCCGAGGGATGAAACCGCTGTGGATGGCCTTTGCAGGTGTTACAGGTTTCCATCTATACCGTTGGTATACGGGCCATAAGTTCTGCGGAGGATGCGGAGAGCCGCTTGTGCATAAGAGCGATGAGAGAGAACTGGCATGCCCCAAATGTGGCCTTGAGGTCTACCCGAGCATCTCGCCGGCAGTTATTGTAGGAATTATCTGGGGAAATAAGCTGTTGCTCACCAGATATGCCGGTAGAACTGGCGGCGGATATGCCCTTGTAGCGGGATTTGTGGAGATTGGCGAGACGCTGGAAGATACAGTGCGACGGGAGATCTTTGAGGAGGTCGGCCTCAGAGTAAAGGATATACGCTATTACGACAGCCAACCGTGGGGATTTTCTCAATCTGTCCTGGCGGGCTTTTTTGCCAGACTTGACGGATCAGATGAGATACATCTGGAACCAAAGGAACTCTCCGAGGCAGTATGGGTAGACAGGGAGAATATACAGCCTGCCAATACCGATATCAGCTTAACCAGCAAGATGATCGAGGCCTTCAGGAGAGGGGAGATATAGTCGCCGCGATTGACTTTTCGATTATTTGCAGTTATCATACAAAATAATGAAATGATGTTAATAAAAATTCGGTATACGAATTTATAATTATGGAGGATACTATGAGCAAGTTTATTACAGGCATACACCACATATCGCTAAAACCGGAAAATCAGGAGATTTTTGAAAAGACTGTGGCTCTTTACAGGGATATTCTGGGCCTTAAAGAGGCCAGATCCTGGAAAGGCGGGGCTATGCTGGATACCGGAGCGGGATATGTTGAGATAATGTGCGGAGAGGGGTCAAGCTCACTGGGAGCAGTTAACCACTTTGCCCTTACAACAGACCATGTAGATGAGCTGGCCGAGAAAGTTAGGGCAGCCGGCTACCAGATAACTGTAGAACCCAGGGATGCCGCTCTGCCGACAGAGCCGCCCACTCCGATACACATGGGATTTTTCGTAGGCCCGTGCGGGGAACTTGTAGAGCTCTTCCAGGAGAAATAATTTTAAAGGCCGCTGCTTTTGCAGCGGCCTTCTGCGTTATTTGCCCCATATCAGCGGCAATATATTATAGAGATATTCAACAGCGTGTTCATTGTTGTGAATGCCGTGTTCTTTTGCCTGGAAGCGCACGTTTTCAGGCGCTCCGCATCCGGCAAAATGGAATATACCGCCGTGTTTCCGCATGGCGTCCATTTGAGGTTTTAGGTTGGGGTAGGCTATATCTTCAGTTCCTGTGATGGCATAAACGAAGAAATCCTCGGGAGCTATTCCAGAGCGTTCCGCAAGCTCTGCCAGATCTCTGGCAGTCTCAGTAGGTTTTGAACCGCCGCCTAACTGGCCCTCTTCCCAGCAGTCGCCACTTATGGGAATAAACACGGAGATGCAGTCCAACGCCTGGGCGAAAGCGTACCAAGTGGTGACGGAGCCCATGGAAAAGCCGCCAATGGCCCTGTGCATACGCGAGGCCGCGAGTCCATCTCTGTCCACACTGCTGGCGTAAGTGGACCAAGCGGATTCCACTGCCGGAGCCAGGTTTTCCACAAGCTCCCGTGGAAACAGAGGTACCAGTTTCTCAGATCGGGGAACTGAATTATCGGTATTGTCCATTGGATAAAAAGTCGGCGTTACTACCAGCATCGGGCGTAATTTTTCACTGGCAATAAGATTATCAAGTACAAGTTTCAGCAGAGTGTCAGAGCCTTTTTTCAAAAAGAGGTCGGCATTTCCTCCGCCGCCGTGAATGAAGTAGAGGATATCATATTTTTTGCTGCTGTCATAGCCAAAAGGTATGTATATGCTGGCATATTTATCTTCGATTTCTCCTGGGTGGTCAACTGACGGCGTTTTGTAAGGGACTCGCTGGACGCTACCAGGCTTTTCGCTCTTTTTCAGGAAGTCCTCCGGTATCTCACAAAGCTCCACAGGCGGCAACACATGTATGCCGGAGCCACTACTGGCACAGTCGCTTTGAGTGTACATAAATGGACGGATTATCTGTATGTGCATAGTTATACCTCCAGTTTTCTGACGATATTTTAAATTATAACATACTCAATTTGAGCGAACAAGTGTTTTGATAGATACTTGGAAAAAGTTGAAGGACGGCAAACAACGCCGTCCTTCAGAAAAATAATTCTATTTTTGCTTTTTATCACTACAGGCTTCGCTGCTCTTGTAAGGGCAGGATGAACAGGAGCCGCAGCAGCTCCTACCCTGCTTTTTACGGATATATATCCGACGTAGAGCCCAGATGGCCCAGGCAGCCAACAGCGCAATGATTATCCAGTACAAGAACTATCTCCTCTCACATAATTATGAGCCCTATTCTGTATACAAAGAAGGTCACAATCCAGGCGACAGCCAGCTGGAAAAAAGCCGTAAAACCAGTCCAGGCCCAACTTTTTGATTCCTTTTGTATAGTCGCCAGCGTAGCGGCGCAGGGAATATAGAGCAGGCAGAATACCATGAGGCAAAAGGCATTGAGAGTGCCGAAACCTATTCCCTCAAGAGCGGTGGAAAAAGCCGACATGCCTTCTGGAGAGCTGGCGTTTACGACACCGAAAAGTACGGCGCAGCTGGATACTACAACCTCTTTTGCAGATATACCCGCTATAAGAGCCACGGCAATTTGCCAGAAGCCAAGGCCAATAGGCGCAAACACTGGTACAAGCCAACGGCCTATTATAGCCCCAAAGCTGTTGGTCATATCTCCCATTCCACCAGGACCGAAATTCAACAAGACCCAAATGATAAGGGTAGCAAGGAAAATGGTTGTTCCTGCCTTCTCCAGATAGTCTTTTACCTTTTCCCATACATATATAGCCACAGTACGGGAATCTGGTAATTTGTATTCAGGCAGTTCTATCATCAAATAGTTTACGCTCTTTTTTCTGTCCAGCAGATGAATAATTGCTGATACGGCTATCGCTACCAGTATGCCTATAAGGTACATGGAATATGCCACAATCATGGCGTGATCGCCGAAAAACATCTCAGCAAAAAGGATATATATTGTAAGACGGGCGTTACAGCTCATGAAAGGCGTGACGAGCATGACTTTATATCTGTCCCGCTTGTTTTCAAGGGCTCTTGACGCCATTATTGCTGGTACTGTGCATCCAAAGCCCAGGAGCATTGGGATAAACGCTTTGCCGGAGAGCCCAAGATGGCTCATTATTCCTTCCATAACGTATGCCACGCGAGCCATGTATCCGCTATCCTCCAAAAGCGCAAGACAGAGGAAAAGAATCAGTATATTGGGAAGGAATGTGACGATAGTACCCACGCCGCCAATTATACCGTCCACGGCCAGGGAGGTTAGAGTTTCGCCTACATGCATGGACTGCAAGCCAGATTCCGCTGCACTGGATATCAAGCCCACCGCCAATTCAAAGTAGCCTTTTATCCAGTCGCCTACGGTGAAAGTCAGAAAAAAAGTTACGGCCATTATCCCCAGAAATACAGGTATGCCCCATACGCGGCTTGTAAGGACCTTGTCCACATTCTCGGTGAACATGTCCTGTTTCTGCTTGTGCAGAAGTACTTCGCCGATTATCTCGGAGATAAAGTCATATTTCTGGTTGATTATATCAGACTCATAATTCCGGTCAAGGACGTCAGGCAAGTCGACAGGATACTTCTCAGTTATTTCCTGATCTCCCTCCAGGAGCTTTAAAGCGTGCCACCTGTAATTTTTAAGGTCAGGATAACGGCGGCGAAGCTCCGGTATTATCCTGTCTATCTTGTCCTCAATCTTGTCAGAGTATACCATGGTATACTCTGAGTGGTGGTCATGCTGATGGCGAGATACATCCCTGTGTTGATGTACAAGCGTGTCGGGACCCTGGGAATCCTTGTGATGTACGGCTGCGTGCAGAAGGGCATCGAGGCCACGCCGTTTTCTGGCCGAGACTGGGATAACAGGTATACCAAGCATCTCGGGTAGACGGTGCATGTCTATCTCCATCCCGCGCTTTTCGACAATGTCCATCATATTGAGGGCCAGGACTACAGGCTTGCCCAGCTCCAATAACTGTAATGTCAGATAGAGACTCCGCTCAAGAGCTGAGGCGTCTGCCACGTTTATGATGACATCGACCTCGTCGCTCAGTATAAATTGGCGGGAAACGGTCTCCTCCATTGTGTAGGATGTCAGACTGTATGTTCCAGGCAAATCCACAAGATGAATATTCATGTTGTGGGCTTTTACAGCGCCTTCTACTTTCTCAACAGTAACGCCGGGCCAGTTTGCCACTTTAAGGTTGGCTCCTGTGTAAGCGTTAAAAAGGGTAGTTTTCCCGCAATTGGGATTCCCTATAAAGCCAATGGTCATTTCACTCAGCTTACTATTCATCCGGTGTACCCTCCCTTACTTTGATATTCCTGGTTATGTTATACCCCAGGGCGAAGCGGGTACCACGCAGCTTGATAATAAGTATGCCCTTGCCCTTTCTGTTCAGCACAGAAACAGGGGTTTCCTTTGTCATACCAAGGGCCTCTAAACGCCTCTCCAGCTGGAAGGGCAGGCGGATATCCTCAACCACATAAGTCTGCCCTATCTGAGCGTCTTTTAAAAACATTATTAAATTACCTCCAAAACCTAACGGCCAAATACCCTCAATAGCCGCCAAATTTTATTTTATAATCTTACCCCCATCCCCGTCAAGTAGTCAGCCACACATTCCCTGGTCCCTTTTTAAGATAAGTGGTGACGGTCCGCGCTCCGTCGGTTTCACCAAATAGCAATCTCTAACGTAAAGACGGCCGCAAACAAAGGCGAGATGCCTCGTGCTTGTGACTGCTTTACATTTTTAGTCGATCTGCATACAAGATTAAGTGCGTCTTTGCAATATCAAACAAATCTGATTTATTGTTCAGCAAAGGGAAAAAGCTGTTGACAGATATGGAACGATTACAGAATGTTTTCGTCTATATCAGTATAATCACATTTTGGATTGGAAGAATTCGCATGAAAAAGTATACGCCATGGGTTTTGATATTGACATTTGTGTTGACATTGGCTGGCTGCAGAAGTGGCTTTGATGGGACAACTGCCACACCAGAGCTGGACGAGATTGTTGATTTGACACAAGAGCAGCTGGATGAGAAGCTGCTGGGACTCTCCCAGGAGGAAATTCATAGTTTATGGGGAGAACCTGACGGCATGATGTATGGCTTCCGGGGCGACATATATCATGTGCCGGATAGCTATGAGAGTATTATGCTTTATTATGACGTTGATGGTATAGTTGAGACGGTAAAAGTGGATTATCGAAACGACATAGAACAGTGAACTGTGAAACCAGTAAAAAGCCCTGCACCGGTAGATTTACAGTGCAAGGCGTGTATATATAAGTGAGTATTCAGCTATTATTGAGCGGTGTATATCATATCAATCCCGCGCTTTAGCGTGTCCATATCCAATGCGCTCATGGCATATGCCGCAAAATAACCTTCTGAGTCAATGAAAAAAGTTGTTGGTAAAGCGTATACGCCGTAAGTTATGGATGCGGAATAATCGGTGTCAAAATATACTGGGAAGGTGTAACCCTCTTCGGCAATGTATTCCTGGGCAGTATCTATAGTTTCCCTTGACCCATCGGTCATATTTACCATGAGAAAATGCACGTCTTCACCAAGTTCCTGGTAAAGCTCCTGAAAATGTGGCATCTCGCTTTTGCATGGTACGCACCAACTGGCCCAAAAATTCAGAACTATGGGTTTTCCGAAGAAGTCTGAGAGTTGAGCCCTGCTGCCGTCGGCACTGTACACTGTAAAATCAGGAGCTTGTTGAAGCTCCGGTACTTCGTCACTGCTATCTGCCTGTCCGCTTTGAGCCTGGCTGGATTCGCCGCTGGGAGAGGGATCCTGCGACACGCTGTCCTCCGCAGAGGGATTGGCAGAGGACAATAGCTCCGGCGAATTACCTGAGGTGAGAATACCGTATAGTACAGCAGCTCCCGCTATAAGAACGACGAATGCGGCGGCGGTAATAAGTAGGGCCTTTTTGCTTTTCACAGATATCACCTCTAACTTAGAATAGTCAGCAGCCGGCCTATGATTCCGGTAGCCATCAAAACGCCGATTGCCACAAGGAGGCAGCCGCATATTATATTTATTGTTTTATAATGCCGTTTTATCCAATCAAAAGCGGATTTGAGTTTGTCTATCAACAGGGCGCTGAGTATAAAAGGTACGCCAAGGCCCATGGAATATATAATGAGCATACTGACGCCCTCTACTGCATGGCCTCGCTGTGAGGCCAGCATCAGCGCAGAACCTAAAAAAGCTCCTACACATGGAGTCCAACCTATTGAGAATACCATGCCGAAAATTATTGCCGATAGAAAACCTAACCGGCTTACGTCCAAGTTATGTTGCTTGCCGTGAAACAGATTCAGCTTAAAAACGCCCAGATAATTGAGCCCAAAGAAAATAACCACAAGGCCTGACGCGATATTTACAGCTGTCTGATGTTCTCTTAAAAAACTGCCTGCCGTACCTGCGAGCCCGCCCATAATCGCAAATACAATGGTGAATCCCAAAACAAACCCACAGGCGTTTATCAATGTTTTTTTTGTGCTCCTCTGTCCGCCTCCGGCAAAGTAGGATACATATATAGGAAGCATAGGCAAAAGGCAGGGAGATATAAAAGTGATTATGCCCTCTAAAAACGATATTAGATACTGCAAATGACGTACCTCCAATGTGTTCTCCCATATAATCTGCCATGAATCTTTTATGCAGTCAATATATTTTAATATTATCATGGAGTACTGCGATGGTATGTGACTTTATTACACTACGGTCTGTGTCCAAATGACACAGACCGTATACAAAATAGGCGTTATTATAAAGACAGGGAAGGGAGTATTTGCGGGAGGAGAAATTTTGCAGCTGAATATTTACTTATGCACCAGACTAAGACGCTGACCAAGACGAGAGAGCAGCTCGTTTGCTATGGTTTTGCACGTTTCAGCCATATCGGTAAATGTTATTTTCTGATTACCATCACGGCCTACTATTGTCACGATGTCGCCAGGAGAGGTTTCTGGTATATCTGTGACATCTACAAGCATTTGATCCATACACACAAGCCCCACAACACTACATGCAGCGCCGTGTATTAGCACTTTTCCGCCCCGCAGACCGTAATTTCTGGGAATTCCATCGCTGTATCCTATTGATACCACGGCAATGCGGCTCGTCCTTTCAGCATGGAAGGCAAGTCCATAGCCCGCGCTCTGACCAGCCTGCAAGTCAGTAACATGGGTGACTCTGGCTTTGACAGACATAACTGGATGCGGTGGAATACTGTTTGCTACGGAAGATGAACTGCTTTTTACGCCGAACAGAGCCATTCCGATCCGGACGAGACTCCATGGCTGTTGAGGAAGATTCCACAGACCGTAACTGGCCTGTATATGAGTGCGTTCGGGATCAATGCCTTTTGCACGGAGCGCCGACAGACTTTCCTGAAAATTTTCCAGCTGATTTTTGGTGTATTCTACAGCCTCCGGTTTAAGACTGTCCGAAACACATAAATGGGAAAAGGTGCCTGTGACTTTCAAGTTTTTACGCATATATAAACTGGAGAGAGCCTCGATATCGTCAAAGGGGACACCTACTCTGTGCATGCCGGTATCAATGGCGATGTGAACGGCAATCTTATATCCTGCTTTGTCAAGGGCGGAGCCATATGGAGCGTCAATTATTGTCTGAGTGAGCTTATATCTTTTTAATAAGGCGGCCATGTTTGGCGGTGTGTAGCCAAGAATGAGTATCTCTCCTCTTATTAAAGCCCGCCGCAGCCGGATCCCCTCCTGAACACAAGCTACAGCAAACTGACGGACTCCAGAGCGGCGGAGAAGTCTGGCTATTTTTACGGCGCCGTGTCCATATGCGTCGGCTTTTAAAACTGCCATGATTTCACATTCATTTGGTATTGCATTGCGTATGGCGGATATGTTCTGCGCCAGGGCATCTGCATCTATTTCCCGCCATGCACGGTATTTATTATCTGTGCGTATTGGCCTTGCTGCATATAAGACGGCAGAAAACGTCACTGTAAGAAGAAGGACTGCCAGAAAATTAACAAGACTGTTTTCCAACAGTACCTCAGATGTGCCGGTGAGTCTGGCGACTGGCGGCAGCAGGGCGATAAACAGCGGATGGACTATATACATGAGCATTGACATCCGCCTTGCCCGCATATCCTGACCTCGATTTAGAGACAGCATAATAGAGAATAAAAATGTCATACATACCGGAAGCAGAAGATACATGCTGTCGTGACGCTGCCAGCCCATAAAGTGCAGCCATATGCCCTCTGCCGACATACCTGCAAAGGATAGAACTGCAAAGGCAGATACGGTGTAACTGGTCTTCGGTTTTGCGTAGGCGCCAAGGAGGATAAAGAGAGGGGAGAGGAAAAGACCACACCGGGTATGAGGAAAAATATGAAAGATAATATTATATACCGTCTTAAGAAACGGCAGCTGTGAGACCAAACCATAGTAGCTGTCCCCACCCAAGCCGATAAGATAAAGACACGACGCAGCTACAAGAGCGTAAACGCGCCCCAGCTTTGCCAGCTGGCGTGATAAAAAGACACCGAGAATCAAAGCGGGGAAATACCACAAATGATATAAGGTACCTTCAATAAAAACCCTCTGCAGCAATTGGGGGATTGTAAAAAATCCGTTATATATGTTTAATGGCAAATATAAGACAATGGCGACAAGATATGTTATAGCGGTCTTTTTTAGAAATCGGTCTGTGCCGCGCCAACCGTCTTTTGCGAGGAAGTAGCCGCTGACCATCAGGAAAAAAGGCACGGACAGGCGGGCGAGTACCCGGGTAAGATAGAAATCTCCAAGACTGGTATAAGAGGACAGGGGCGATGTGTGGTTACATATTACTAAAACTGCAGCTACCAACCTGAACCTGTCCAGAAGAGCATTGTCCCTTTTAGTCATTCTCCAGCCTCCCAAAGGGTAATTATAAACCCTTGCTGATTGTCTCCGGAAATCTGGTAGCAGCAGTCCGGAATTGTTATAGCGGTGGTCTCTTCAAAACAGGGGACATAAAAAATAATAGCTCTTCTGTCACTCTCCTGAGCATACCGCCATGGACGCCTTGAAAGAAAATCGGAGTATTCTTCGAGTGTGAGGCCGTGCTCTTCCATAAGTCTGGCGTGAGGGATGCCAACATATCTGAAGTGCCATGGTTCAGGAGCTATACCTGTAATACTTTGTTTCCCATCTTTATATCGCTCAATAAAACCATAGTTAACTGACAGACTCCTGAATACGCCGCAGACGCCCTCATCAGGAAAGTCAGGCCGGATAAAGTCTATGTGCGAAGATAAACGGCCCAGGTCTATTGCAAGACCGCTCTGATGTTCGCTGCATCCAGGCGGCGCTACATATTTTTCTGTAAAGGACACTCCGTTAGTTGACATAGTGTCATCCCAGATCGCCTGTTGCTCCGTATGCGAGCGATAACCTGATACAGGCACTATTTGGCCGGTACCTTTAGCGGCCTGGACGCACGCACTGAGCAGATGCGCTGCGTGTCTCTCCATTAACACACCGCTGCTATCGGGAAGACAGACAAGGTCGGGAGAATAGTGTTTTGACAGGGGGTGAGATGAATTTATGAGTATAAGTGGTCCTTGACATACCTGGTGTCTATTTAGGATGATAGTATGCATCACTCCACCCCCAACTCTATGATTTTTGTCACCAGTGAGGTGAAGTCAATACCAATTGCGGCCATCATGCTGGGGTAACGACTATGGGCGGTAAAACCGGGAATTGTATTAACCTCGTTAAACACAATTTCCCCATCTGGCCTCAGGAACATGTCCACCCTGGCAAAGACACGGCAGCCAAGAGATTTATATATGACCTTGGCCGTTTCACGTATTTCATATGCTTTGTGGTCCGGTATAAGAGCAGGGCAATGTATGGCAGAAGTGACGGGAGTATATTTTTCCCTAAAGTCAAAAAGACCTCCGGCAAGTTCCACCTGATCTACAGCGCCAACAATTAGACTTTCATTGCCCAAAACTGCACATCCGACTTCAAAGCCTGGTACTGCCTCCTCAATAATTACCTCGTTATCGTGCCTGAAAGCCAGCTCCACGGCGCTGCCAAGCTGCGCGGCAGTATCAACGCGGCTCACACCAAAAGATGAACCGGAGCGGACAGGTTTCACAAAAAGAGGATAGCTTATATCGGCGGATTCCAAAGCCTGAAAAGGCTGTTCGCCGCGTTTCAGGGAGATTCCCTTTGGAATGGAGATACCGTGGTATGAGACAATTTCATGAGCGCGCGTCTTATCCATGCCGATGGCGCTGGACAATGTGCCGCAGCCTATGAGAGGTGCGCCTATCAATTGGAAAAGTCCCTGTATTGTCCCATCCTCTCCATTTTTCCCGTGCAGGATCGGGAAAGCAGCATCGAAGTGCTCATACTTGCCGATTCCGGTGCAAATGGACAAGTTGTTTCTGCTGAGACTGAGGGTACACGGGGAGCAAAAACGGCTGTTGAACCAACTGCCTTCATCAATAAGTTCATATGGGCCTGTGTATCTGAGCCATACGCCGTCTCTTGTTATTCCTACGGTTATGGGGTTAAACCGGGATGTATCCATATGCGAGAGTACCGCAGCCGCCGAGGCACAGGATATGGAGTGCTCTGTGGAGCATCCGCCAAAAACCACTAATATATTCAGCTTTTCCATGTTAGCTTCTCCTTTTCTATTTCTGCCAGTGGAGAAAGCGCAGTTTTTCAAGTATAAAACTTCATGCGGCATAGGGCGTACCACAAAAGAAGGCAAAAAACGCGACGTATGAAGTTTCACGCATGTGGGCCGCGTCAGCCCACGCGCTTTAATTTGAAGGCCGTGCTGCCGAAAGCGGCACATGGCCTTTTTTGCCATGTTTTTGCATAGCAAAAAAGCCGCTTCCATCTGACAAAAAAATAGTAACAGATGAAAACGGCTTTTGTTTTGAGGTTTTATTCTGAAATTTTTGAGTTATTTATTCAGAAACCTTACGATTTTCTTACGGCAGGTGAATAGAAAATATTATAGTGTCATTGCTGCTTTCAGCCTTTATAATACCTCCATGGAGTTCCACTATTTCTTTAGCTATGGCAAGCCCCAAACCGGCTCCACC